>NZ_CANG01000034.1:0-88966 GCF_000309315.1 Sedimentibacter sp. B4 | reverse complement strand
TGATGGCGAAGAAGGCCTCATACTTTCCAGCAAAGACATATATGATGTAATTGTTCTTGATATAATGCTTCCTGGAGTGGACGGCATTCAGATATTAAAAACAATAAGAAAAGAAGGAATAAAGACACCGGTAATAATGCTCACTGCCAAGGATACAGTAGACGACCGTGTATTTGGGCTTGAAAACGGAGCTGATGACTACCTTGTAAAACCATTTGCAACCAAAGAGCTGATTGCACGTGTAAAGGCTCTCGCCAGAAGGAAAAGCACTGAATATGTGGGTGAAATATATGAATTTGAAGATATAAAGTATGATGTAAAAAATTACCTTTTGTTCATAGAGGAAAAAGAGTATAAAATTCCTCTCAAAGAAGCAATGTTAATGGAAATGTTTATAAAAAAGCCACGTCAGGTTTTCACAAGAGAACAGATAATAGACAGAATCTGGGGTCTAGAAGCTGACGTCCTGGAAAGCAACATTGAAATATATGTTCACCACCTTAGAAAAAGGCTTGAAGAAACAAATGCAAAGATTGAAACAGTTAGAGGCGTAGGCTATATGCTTAAGGAGAAATAGTATGTTTAGAAGGCTTCATTTTAAATTAACAGCATATATGGGACTGATTCTTATTGTTTTCATGTTTTTCGTTGCAACAGGAATATACAGTTTTACGAGAATTGTTTATGAAGACGGCAACAAGGACCTGATGGAAACTGAAGCTATCAGAATTTATACCTACAGAAGCATGACATATTCAGGTTTCATGCTCAATGGAAGTTTTCTTCAGAGGTTCGGACCAAGTGTTGCTTTGATGGGGACTCAGAAGCTGGATGCATGTTACGTGATTTATGATAAAAATCTCAGAAGAGTTTATTCAGAGGAAAATGAAATAGCTATTGCTGACGACATAAAATCATTGGCTGAAAAATCTCTTCAGGATAAGCAAGATTCCTTTGTGACAAAAAAGATTGGCCGTTTCAATTACAGAATTTATACAAAGTTCTTTAACGACATGAACGGAAAAAGCGTGGTCCAGGTGTATCAGAGCACTATAAATGAAGACATCTTGTGGTCGTTTTTAAAAACGGTGTTGTTTGTAACCGGTATCACCGGCATGGCAATATTGCTTTGCATCAGCTATGCCTTTACAGGACAGGCGATAAAACCAATTAGAGATACATGGATGAGACAGAGGGAATTTGTTGCAGATGCTTCTCATGAGCTAAGAACACCATTGACTGTAATTCAGACAAATCTGGATGTTGTTTTAAGCGACGAAGAAGGTACTGTGGATGAAAATGAAATGTGGCTTTCAAATGCTTATTCAGAGACAAGGGTAATGGCAAAGCTTATTGATGAACTGTTGATTCTCGCCAAGGCTGATGCCAATGAGGAAAAGCTGGACATATCAGAATTTTCATTCTCTGAAATAGTTGATAATGTGTGCCAAAACATGGAAATAATAGCAAAAAAGAAAGGCATCGACTTTCAGCTTAATCTGGAGGAAGATGTAATGATAAGAGCAGATTATGACAAAGTAAGAAGGCTTGTGGTCATACTGGTTGACAATGCTGTTAAGTACACAGAAAAAGGTAAGGTTACAGTAAGTCTGTTTACTGACAAAAATAAAAAGAAATATTTCACTGTTGAAGACACAGGAATTGGAATAGCTACAAAAGACATAGATCGAATATTTGACAGGTTTTACAGAGCTGACAAGGCACGCCACAGGGAAGGCGGAACAGGGCTGGGCTTAAGTATTGCAAAGTGGATTGCCGACGTGCATAGATATTCCCTGACAGTGGAAAGCACTCTGAATGTGGGAAGTAAATTTACTTTGAAGATGTAAATAAATAGGACTGTTAATAACAAACCTCAGACCGTTGACAAACCGTAGGGGCGGACCTCGTGTCCGCCCGGGGCTATTAATTCAAAAAAGTTGTTATCTGGGAGAGCACAAGGCTCTCCCCTACGAACTTAGATTTCAAATTCACGACAATTACCAATATTAATTAATTTAATGACTTTGTCATCAATCTGGGCTGTTACATAACGGCCCTTATATTTTTTGTGAATTTTTACAGGAATTTTTCCTTAATAACATTCCAGTAGTTGAATGTTCCTGTTGAAAGCCTTTTGATTATCCTTTTTGAAGTCCTGAAATGTACACATTCTATTTCGTCATATTCATACATTTCTCCGTCTGCAGACAAGGCGAAAAAGTAATCATTTTTTCCTTCAGGGTAAAGTGTTATTTCAAATTCCGGCGGCACAATTATGCTGCAGTCAAGGCACCTGTATGCGTTTGAAATAATCGGAGACAATGGCGTAAGCTGCAGTGTCTTCAGTGAAGGATACACAAGGCTTCCTCCTGCAGATTTGTTGTAAGCGGAACTTCCAAGAGGCGAAGATATGATTAAACCGTCACCGCTTATTTTTTCCAGATGGTTTGAAGCTATGTAGACATCAAGATGAATGGTCTTCATGTCTTTTCTTTTAAGTATTATGTCATTTACTGCATATATTTTTTCTGCTTGTCCTGATGTTATTATTTCACTTTCAATAAGGTTTACGTTTGTAACGGAAAATTTTCCCTCCTTGTAATCATAGATGAAACTTTCCATGTTTTCAGGAGTGATTTCAGGATAAAATCCAAGGGTACCGGTATTTATTCCTATGAAAGGAATGCGTGAAAAATTGCTTTCTCTCACACCTCTTAAAAAGGCTCCGTCTCCGCCTATGGTAATGTTAAGTTCTGCTTCCTCACAGAAACCGTCATAATAACTATAGCCGTACTCTTTTAATATATCTATGAGCTTTTGTTTTATTTCCAGCGTATAACTATCATAGTTTGCAGCTATATTTATTAACTTATCCTTCATGATAATCCCCTTTACATTAAATGTAATTTATATTATATTTATATTAATGAAAATCCAGGAGCATATTAATGAACAATAATAATATTCTCAAATATACAATACAAGAAAACGGCAAAAGTGTAAAGGGTATATTGAGTGAAAACTTAAATTTTTCAAGGCGGCTGTCAAAACGTCTTGAGCTTAATGACAAGATTTTTATAAACGGCAGCATGACAAGACTGAACAAAAGAATCTCTCAAGGAGATATTTTAACCATAGAATTTGATGAAGAAGAAGATGAATACAATGCAGTGAACATTCCCATAGACATTGTTTATGAGGATTCAGACCTCTTGGTTGTCAACAAACCTCCATACATTGTTGTACATCCAACAAAGTCCCATCAGGACAACACAATAGCCAATGGTGTTGCTTATTACTTCAAGGAACAGGGAATACAAAGAAAAGTACGCCTTGTAAACAGGCTTGACATGAATACATCGGGAATAGTTATAATAGCTAAAAATCCATATGCTCACAACGAACTTTCCAATCAGATGAAATCAAATGCAGTGGACAAATACTACTACGCCATAGCAGAAGGAATAATAGAAGAAGACGAAGGAACAATAAACCAGCCAATTGCAAGGCTTAACCCTGAAGACATAATTAGGATCGTGCACCCGTCAGGCAAGGAATGCATCACTCACTTCAAGGTTGAGAAAAGAATGAACAACATGACACTGGTAAGGCTTAAGCTTGAAACAGGAAGGACTCATCAGATAAGGGTTCATTTGAAACACATAGGTCATCCAATAGTGGGAGACACTCTTTATGGAAATGAAAGCAGTCTCATAAATAGGCAGGCTCTTCACTGTTATGAAATGAAATTCAGACAGCCGCTGACCGGTGAAGAAATCACCATTAAGTGTCCCCTTCCGGAAGACATGGTCAGGGCAATTAATATTAGTTAAATGTGTAAATTAAATGAAAAATAAATGAAAATCAAATGAAAATCAAATGACGTTGAACGCAATAAAAATATGAGGGGATAAAATGAAAAAGAATATTTTGCTTATTGCCACAGGTGGAACAATTGCCTCAAAAAAAACAGATGAAGGTCTGGCTCCTGGAATAACATCGGAGGAGCTATTAAGCTATGTTCCGGAGATAAAGAAATTTTGCAATGTAGATACTATTCAGCTGTTAAATATAGACAGTACCAACATTCAGCCGGAATACTGGGTTTTGATGACAGAAGCAATTGAAAAAAATTACGACAAGTACGACGGATTTGTTATTTCTCACGGAACAGACACCATGTCCTACACATCAGCAGCTCTTTCATACCTCATCCAAAATCCGGACAAACCAATTGTGGTTACAGGCTCACAAAAGCCTATAAATGCAGACATAACCGATGCAAAGAAAAACCTGCTTGACAGCTTCAGGTTTGCTGCAGAAAAAGATGTAAAAGGTGTATACCTTGTGTTTGACGGAAAGGCAATTGTTGGAACAAGGGCAAGAAAAGTAAAATCAAAAAGCTACAGTGCTTTTGAAAGCATTAATTTTCCGGTTGCGGCAATAATAGATGACACAAGGATTACAAGATATATAAGAAGTGAACATGAAAATGAAACAGTCAAGTTTTACAAAAGCATTTATCCTAGTATTTTTCTTCTTAAACTTGTGCCCGGCATGGAACCGGATGTTCTTGATTATATTGGTGAAAAGTACGAAGGTGTAGTAATTGAATCATATGGCGTAGGTGGTCTCCCATTTCTTGATAAGAGAAATTTCCTGGAGAAACTTGGGGATTTGACTGAAAAAGGTAAAATTGTTGTGGTTGCCACACAGGTTATGTTTGAAGGAAGCGACATGGGAGTGTATGAAGTTGGAGTTAGAGCTCTAAAACAATTCAATGTTCTTCAGGCTTTCGACATGACAATTGAAGCAGCAATAACAAAGCTTATGTGGATCATGGCACAAACAAAGGATTTTGATGAAGTCAAGGAAAAATTCTACACAAGGATCAACGAGGATTCATTATATTAGAAAGAGGTAACAATGAAAAAAGTCGACATGCATATGCACACTTGCGCTTCCGACGGAACGTGGGATGTGGAGGAACTTAAGGAACAGCTTATAAAGAGCAACATAAATATTTTTTCAATAACAGACCATGACTGTGTTGACAATGTGAAAAATATGGAGAATATAATTACTCCTTCAGACAACCTCATTTTCATTCCTGGCACTGAACTTACAACAGAATATGATGGAAGAGAATACCATCTCACATTGTACAACTATGACATAAATAACAAGGGATTGATGGACTTGATCAACTGGAGCAATCAAAGCAAACTAAATTCCAACAAGGAATACATTGGAACATATGCAGCCGACAAGTACGACAGCATAAGTCTTGAGGACTTTGAAAAATATGAATACGACAGGAAAAGAGGAGGCTGGAAATCAGCCAACTATATGATTGATAAAGGAATTCACAAAGATGTTTTGAGTCATTTGCAGGAAGTTAAAGAATCGGGGCTTAAGGCAAAACTTAAGGGCCCTGATGAAGTAATAGATATTGCAAAGAAAAGCGGAGGAAAATTGTTTCTTGCCCATCCGTCATATCACTACAGAAACACAACCATGCCTGAAAAGGAACTTAAGTTCTGGCTTGAGGCAGGAATTGACGGAATAGAATGCTTTTCACCATACAACAAGGACGAAGCTCAATACTATATTGATTTTTGCAAGAAGAACAACCTTATGATATCAGGAGGCTCCGACTGCCACGGAAATTTCATTCCAAGCAGAAAGTTAGGCGTTCCACATGCTGAACTGAGCGACCTGAACATAAAAAAACTGTTTAACTGATGAAGCTGGATTCCAGTTTGTAGGGGAGGGTCTCATGCCCTCCCGAGTAGGCGTGTACTACTAAACTTTGAGTGAAATTTGTAGGGGAGGACTACTGTCCTTCCGAAAATAATAAATAGTGAAAAATTAAGCTAGTCTGAGAATTAGAATTAATTCTTATTTAAAAGAAGGGATACCATGTTTAGAGAAAAATTTGTTTCTGTTATTATTGTTGCTGCAGGAAAGGGAACCAGAATGGGTTTAGAACTTCCAAAGCAATACATGACAATAGCAGGAAAAACAATACTTGATACAACATTGTACAAGTTTGAAAAAAGCAATGAAATAGATGAAATAATTTTGGTTGTAAACAAAGAAGATATGGAATATGTGAAAAGCGAAATTGCGGAAAATTATGAAAAAATAACACAAGTTGTACAAGGCGGCTCCACAAGGACAGAGTCTGTGTTTGAAGGAATAAAATCAGTGAGGAGCGATTGCTCCGTGTTGCTCATACATGACGGAGTCAGACCTTTTGTTTCCTACAATCTCATAAACAGCTGTGTTGAAAATGCATTTCTTCATAAAGCATGCATTCCAGTAATTGATGTGGTTGATACAATCAAGGAAGTAACCGGCGACGGTTTTGTGGAAAAAACATTGGACAGGCAAAAACTTAAATCAGTACAGACTCCACAGGCCTTTGACTTCGAAACAATCAAACAGTGTTACATGAATGCAATAACAGAAGATGCTGTGTTCACAGATGATGCTTCAATAGCTGAATATTACGGGTACAAGGTAAAAACTATAGAAGGACTTCCAAGAAATTTAAAGATAACTACTCCGCTTGATTTAAGAATTGCAGAAATTCTTGCGAGCGTATATTAAGGAGAGGCAATGAAAATCGGAATTGGTTATGACGTTCATAAGCTGGTTGAAAACAGAAAACTTATTATTGGCGGAGTTGAAATCATTTTTGAAAAGGGTCTGGAAGGACATTCAGATGCAGATGTATTGATTCATGCAATTATGGACAGCATTTTAGGGGCACTGGGCAAGGGAGACATAGGATGTCTTTTCCCGGACACTGATGATGCTTACAAGGGAGCCAATAGCAGAGTTCTATTAAGAATGGTTGCTAATCTAATGAAAGACAACGGTTTAAAAATTGGGAATATTGATTCAGTCATTATTGCACAAAGACCTAAAATGATGACCCACATTGAAAAAATGAAAAGAAACATTGCTGAAGATTTAGAAACTGACATTTCAAATGTAAACATAAAAGCAACAACAACTGAGCATCTGGGTTTTGAAGGAAGAGGAGAAGGCATAGCTGCGCAGTCTGTTTGTTTGTTGGTAAATCAGGAAAATCATTGAAACATGTCTATATATTGAATATATCCAAATATATATCCCGGTTGTATAATAATATTAAGAAAATATGAAACGGAAAATTACGTTTAATCATACAGGGGGTATATATGAACAATTATCAAATTGCGGCATTAATTGGTGTGCTGATTTTTGTGATTTTTCTAATATTAAAAAATAAAAAGTCGGCTCAGAAGGAAATAAATAATTTAAATGAAATGGAATATTTAAGCTCTTCAAACATGAAGTTTGAAGATGTAGCAGGCAACTACGAGGCAAAGGAAAGTCTGAAGGAAATTGTTGATTTCATAAAGTTTCCTGACAGATATTCAAACTTCAATGCAAGGATGCCAAAGGGAATTTTGCTTTACGGCTCTCCTGGAACAGGAAAGACATTGATGGCCAAGGCTTTGGCAGGAGAAGCAGGTGTACCCTTCTATGCAGTTTCAGGCTCGGATTTTGTACAGGTTTATGCAGGTCTAGGTGCCGGAAGGATACGAAATCTTTTCAAGAAGGCAAGGAAATCAGGAAAAAGCGTGATTTTTATAGATGAAATAGATGCCATAGGAAAAAAAAGAATGAATGGAAACATGCGGGGCAGTGACGAGGGAGACAGAACACTGAATGCCCTTTTGACGGAAATGTCGGGATTTGGAGAAGCGGCAGGAATCGTAGTAGTGGCAGCAACAAACAGAATTGACACACTTGATACAGCTTTGCTTAGACCCGGGAGATTTGACAGGCAGATTGAAATTATGCTGCCGGACAAAAATGCCAGAAAAGACATTATTGAGCTTTATCTTTCAAAAAAGAAAGCTTCAAAGGATATCAAGCTTGATGAGATTGCGGATCTTACAGTATACTTCAGCGGAGCCATGATTGAAAACCTCATAAATGAGGCGGCACTTCTTGCCATAAGGGAAAACTCTGAAGCTATATACAACAGCCATATTCAAAGAGCATATCTTGAAATACTTGCAGGCTCTGAAAAAAAGAATGCAGAAGAAAACAACAAACAAAAGCTGACAACTTCTTACCATGAGGCAGGACATGCTTTTGTGTCAAAATATCTCATGCCAGAAAACAAAGTAATAAGGGTGTCTGTAATTCCAACCAGCAAGGGAGCAGGAGGGTATACATTGAGCACTCCTGATAATACAGATGTTGTTACAAAACGAGTTCTTCGAAGTCATCTATCTGTGCTCATGGCAGGGCGTATTGCAGAAGAGGTGTTTTTCGGAAAAGAAAATGTAACTGTGGGAGCACAAAATGACATTGAAAAAGCAACCAATCTTGCAGTTGATTACATTTCGTCCTACGGCATGGATGATGATTCAGGATTCATTAATTTTTCAGTTTTGTCACAAAAGCTGAATATTCCTCTGTCTTCTGTGGAAAAATCAGTAAAGGAATTAACAAGAGAAATTTACGAAGAAACAATAACAATTGTTAGAGAAAATATGGATAAAGTGTCTTCTATTGCAAAAAAATTAATGGAAAAAGAAGTTATCAATGAAGAGGAATTGATAGAATTAATGAATTAAAGTCTTGAATAGTAACGAATATTGAGGTAAAAATACTAATAATTGTATTTTGTAAAATTAAATTACAGTTGTAAAAATAAACGCGCTGTGGTATAATTACATTAACTTAAAAGCCTGCGGTTCACGGAAATTTTTTAATTCAACCGACATACTGTAAAAGGGAATTCGAGTTTGAGTGCCTATGACAGGCCCGCTTCGACGGGAAGTCAGAAATGCTTAACAGAAATCCCACCTGCTTAGATGCGGGTATGAATTAATAATTTGCGGCTCTCGCGGGTTTTTATTTTTTTTAGGAAAACTAGGAAAAAGCAATTGCGTTTTCATGAAAATACATATATAATAAATTATAATTAGGAATACGATTCAAATACCAAATTAACAAGGAGGATAAAATGATAACAATAAAAGACGTTGCACGACTTGCAGAAGTGTCTATATCAACCGTATCAAGGGTTATAAACGATTCTAAGCCAGTAAGTCCTGAAGTGAGAAGAAGAGTACTTAAAGTTATTGAAGAAACCGGATACAAGCCAAATGACGTTGCCAGAAGCCTCGTAACAAGAAGATCATATTTGATAGGTGTAATAGTAAACAATTTAGCCCAGAGCTATGTTGCTGATATAGTAAGAGGAATAGAAGAAATAGGGAAAATGTACGGATATGACATTCTTCTATGCAGCAGCTACTCAAGCAAGGAAACTCAGGAAAAATATCTGCAGTTGCTGGACAGAAAGCAAGCAGAAGGTTTGTTCCTGGTAGGAAACAAGTTTGACGATGAAATAATTGAAATTGCAAGAGGACTTAACAAGCCATGCATTTATTTTACCAGAGACGTGCATGAACACATGAACCATATTTCAATAGACAGCAATGCTGCATTCTATGAGATGACAAACTACCTGATTAAAGAAGGCCACAAGAAAATTGCCTATGTTTCTGACTTTGCAGACAGAACATCAGTTGAAAATGACAAAATTGCCGGCTATCAAAAGGCAATTGAAGACAATGAGCTTCAATATTCGAAAATGTATGTTGTGGGAGGAAACAAGCACAACAGGGCATATGAACTTGGAAAAACAATTGCAAAAGATGCAAGCGAGTTTACTGCTGTGGTATGCAGCAATGATGAAATTGCCATTGGAGTGATGAACAGCTTCTTTGACAATGGAATAAAAGTTCCTGATGATGTTTCTGTAGTAGGATTTGGAAACATAAGAGAAGGAAAATTTGTAAGACCTGAACTGACCACTATAGGAGAACCATATTATGATGTAGGTGCTGTAGGAATGCGCATGCTCATTAAAATGATAAAAGGCGATAAAACTCCTCAAGGTCTCATGGAACTTCCTTTCACAATTGAAAAGAGAAAGAGCGTAAAAACAATAGGCTAATAAAATTCTGCATGGACAAAGAATGGCTAGTACGGTTTTTGTCTATAGCTGTGCAAATTGCCCGTCTATTGTAGTAATATGTTGAATACAAGCGAAAACTAATAAGATTTTCATGACAAATAGCGCCATGAAAGACAACTTTGTCCCCCTATAATAAATGGTATCAATAATTTATTGTAGGGGGATTACAAATGAGAAACAGATTTATCTTCATAATGCTTATTTCGCTTCTTTTTAGTTATAATTCTTTTGGATATTACCAATACTACGAGGAAATAGACAGCATAGAATATTTGCTCAATGAGCGCATAGAGGTAATGAATGAATTTCTTTATGGCTATAAAGACATGGGAAAATTGGAAGAAAAACTGGAAAAAATAGAAGCAGAAAATCTTCTGGAAAACGATCTTGACATTTTATACAAGGTTATTGACTGCCCCACAGACTACGAACTTGCTTTAAGTGTTGAAGTTGATAAAATTAACAGCCTGGAAAAGACAGATGATTATATGAACATTAATGCTGATTTGAAATGGCAGATGAGCGGTTACGACGGTGAATTCACCATGGTGAAAAATTATAATATCAAATGTGTTAGGCTTGCAGATCAAATATACCTTGCTTCGTTAGTGTATATCAGATAATTAGGCTTTTGATATTTAGTGAAAAAAGTATACGTTGACATAAATCGTGATTATGCTATAATCAACATAACATTTATTTATAATAGAGTTTCAAGCGCTAAGAAGTCACTTAATTATAAATTAAGTAAATGCATACTAATTAATTTATATATAACTTTGATGAGTTGTGACAAAAATGTAAAATATAAATTAAGAAGGAGAGTTATATATGTCAACTAATAAAGAAATACAAAGAAAAAGAATGCTTTTGTATTTCATTGAAGCCACAAATAAAATAATTGATAATGATGGAATAGAAAATGTAACAATAAGAAATGTTGCTGACATAGCAGGCTACAATAGTGCTACATTGTATAATTATTTTGAAGATTTGGATCATCTAATATTCTTCACATCAATGAAGTATTTGAAAGAATACATTTTAGAATTGCCTAAATTTATTAAAAATTCGGATAATTCACTTGAGGTTTTTATGAAAACTTGGGAGTGTTTCTGTAAGTTTTCGTTTGAAAATCCTAAAATTTTTTATAACATATTTTTCAGCAAATATAAAGATACTTTGAAAGAGACTATTAATGAATATTATGATATTTTTCCTGAAGAATTAGGGGAAAATAATGAGCAAATACAAAGAATGTTAAAATATAACAATATTTTTGATAGAAATAGAGTAATTATGTATCCTCTTGTAACGGAGGGAATAATAAAATCAGAAGATTTTGATTTAGTAAACCAAACAATAATTTATTGTTTTCAAGGCATATTGCATGAGAAAATTACTGGGGATGGAAAAAGCGTTGAACAATTGGTAAGAAAAACAATGAAAATTATAGAATATATAGTAATGAAAACTAATTAAATATTAAAAAAACCTAGATAAAAACTATAGCGTAGGCAAAAAACCTGCCCTATAGTTTTTTTATTTCAAATAAGAAAAAAGAAAAAATAACATAGATTGTAAAATAATAATGATTGACAAGTAATCATTATTATGCTAGTATATTGTTAATAAAATAACTTTTATATAAAAACGTTTTTCAATAAAAAAATGTTATTAATAAGCAAAGGATTTATTAACTTTGAAATGGTTTGCTTATTACATTTAGTAGTTATGAGAAACAAGTAAAGTATGAAAGAATATGTTTAAATATGAATAATACACTAATAGATTAAAAGTATAAATTAACAAAACTAATCAATAATAATAAGTGAGCTTCATGCCAATAGAAATTTTTGAAGTGTAATAGGTAAACTACAAGAATATTGCAATTTAATTAACAAATTGCTTATTTATATTTATTTAAAAGGAGTGAAGAAATGAAATTAGAAATTGGTAATTTTCAAGTTAAAGATGTTGTTTTTGGAGAGCAAACTATGTTTCATAATGGAGTGCTGTCTATTAACAAAGAAGAGGCGATGTCTTTTCTTAAAGAAGATGAGCACATTATTGATGTAGACATAATTATTGCTAAGCCTGGAGAAAACACAAGAATAGTTCCTGTTAAGGAGGCTGTAGAACCTAGGATTCGACCAGATGGCAGACCGGTGTTTCCAGGTGTAACTGGAGATGTTGAAGCGGCAGGTAGCGGAAGAGTCCATGCTTTAAAAGGATGTAGTGTTTTAGGTGTAGGAATGCATTATGGTAGTTTTGGCGATGGATTAATTGATATGGGTGGAGAAGGTGCAAAGTACACTTTGTTTTCAGAACTCATCAATATATGTGTAGTAGCCGATACTGATGAAGAATTTGAAAGATTTGAACAACAGAAAAAAAATAGAGCAATTAGATGGGCAACAC
Organism: Sedimentibacter sp. B4; assembly: GCF_000309315.1. Classification (NCBI taxonomy): domain Bacteria; kingdom Bacillati; phylum Bacillota; class Tissierellia; genus Sedimentibacter; species Sedimentibacter sp. B4. Next base: position 76,485 of record NZ_CANG01000034.1, on the reverse strand, counting down.
ATAAATTAGCAGAATATTTAGGAAATGCAGTTAAAGACTTAGTACCTGAAGAAACAGAAGTTTTTGAATTAGATTCAGTTATTAAAAGATCTGAAGAAGTTAGTAAACTTCCATCAGTAGTATTAGTAATGCAACCTCAGTCTCAAATGGAAGAGTTGGGATATAATGATTTAGTGTACGGATGGGATATGAATAAATTTGTTCCAACATTTATGCATCCTAATGAAATATTAGATGGAGCAATGATATCTGGTAGCTTTATGCCTAGTTCTTCAAAATGGTGCACATATGACTTTCAAAATTTTCCAACTATTAAGGAATTATATAAAGAACACGGAAAAAGCATTAATTTCTTAGGCGTTATAATGTCAAACTTAAATGTATCATTGGAGCAAAAGAAACGTTCAGCAATATTTGTTGCACAAATGGCAAAATCCTTAGGTGCCGATGGTGCTATAGTTACAGAAGAAGGATACGGAAACCCTGATGCTGATTATATTTTATGCATTTCATCTTTAGAAGATGTTGGAGTAAAGACTGTAGGTATTAGTAATGAATGCACAGGTAGAGATGGAGCTTCTCAACCACTTGTTACATTAGACAAGAAAGCAAATGCGTTGGTATCTACAGGCAACGTTTCACAATTAATTGAACTTCCACCAGCAGACAAAGTAATTGGTGAATTACAAGCATTAGCTAGAGACGGTTTATCAGGCGGATGGTCATATGATGAGCTGCTTGGAGCTTCTGTAAGAGAAGATGGATCTATTGTTATGGAAGATAATGCTATGTTCTGTGGAGATAGAATAGCTGGTTGGTCAACTAAGACAATGAAAGAATTTTAGGAGGTGTAGAGATGAAAAAAGCAATTCATTATATAAATCAATTTTTTGCAGGAATAGGCGGAGAAGAGAAAGCAGATTATAAGCCAGAGATAAGAGAGGGATTGGTAGGACCATCACTTGCACTAAGCGATGCTATTGAAGCAGAAGTTACACATACAGTAATTTGTGGTGATAACTTTATGGGTTCAAATACGGAAGAAGCTGTAAAGATAATATTGGGATTTTTAGAAGATAAAGAATTTGATATATTTATTGCAGGCCCAGCATTCCAGGCAGGTAGATATGGGGTAGCATGCGGAACTATTTGTAAAGCAGTTAAGGAAAGATTTAATGTACCAGTTATTACTTCAATGAATGTAGAAAATCCTGGGGTAGAAATGTTTAAAAAAGACATGTATATCTTTGAAGGTGGAAAATCTGCTGCTAAACTTAGAGGTGATATAAAGGTAATAGCAAATTTTGCAAATAAAATACTAAAAGGCGAAGAAACAGGTTCAGCTGATGAAGAAGGTTTTTTCCCAAGAGGAATCAGAGCTCAAGTTTGGTTGAAATCAGGAAAGATTGCATCTCAAAGAGGCGTGGAGATGTTGATTAAGAAATTGAATGACCAGCCTTATATTACGGAACTTCCTATACCAAAACTAGACAGAGTACCAATAGCAGCACCAATAAAAGATTTATCAAAAGCAAATATAGCAATGGTAACAACCGGTGGAATAGTACCTGTAAATAATCCGGATAGAATTCAATCAGCATCAGCAACACGCTGGGGAAGATATGATATATCAGATGTTGATAGATTAGAATCAGGAGTATATAAGACTATACATGCTGGTTTTGATCCTGCAGCAGCAGATGCAGATCCAAATGTAATAATGCCGATTGATGCAATGAAAGCATATTTAAAAGAAGGAAAAATAGCAAAGCTACATGATTATTTCTATAGTACTGTAGGCACAGGAACTACTCAAGCTGAAGCAGCAAGAATGGGCAAAGAAATAGTACAAAAATTATTTGAAGATAAAGTTGACGGAGTTATAATGACGTCAACCTGAGGTACCTGTACTCGTTGCGGTGCAACGATGGTAAAAGAAATTGAAAGAGCAGGAATTCCAATAGTTCAAATGTGTAATTTGATACCTGTAGCAACAACAGTTGGCTCAAACAAGATAGTACCTACAATATCTATTCCATATCCATTGGGGGATCCTTCAACATCTAAGGAACAACAATGGAAACTTAGATATCATCGTGTAGGTGTAGCACTAGATGCTTTAACTGATGATGTGAAAGAACAAACAGTATTTAAGGTGAAAATTTAAACTAATTTTAGATGAGGGTTTTTACCCTCATCTAAACCATAAAAAAGGGAGGAACATATTGAATAAATTAAATCAAAAAGATAATAGTGTGTTTTATATATCTCTTTCTATATCTATTGTTATAGTTTTATGGGGAATAATCGCAAAAGAGAATTTTTCAAATTTTGCAACTTTTATATTTGATTTTCTTACAACTAATTTTGGATGGACTTACTTGCTATCTATGTTAGCTTTTGTTGTATTTGCCCTTTTATTAGCTTTTAGCAAATATGGATCTATTAAATTAGGACCTGATGATTCAAAACCAGAATATAGTACAACATCCTGGTTTGGTATGTTGTTTGGAGCAGGCATGGGCATTGGACTTGTGTTTTGGGGCGTAGCAGAGCCTATATCACATTTTGTTAACCCAGTTGGGGCAGAGCCTGGTACAATGGAGGCTGCGAATTTTGCTATGAGGACATCCTTTATGCACTGGGGATTTCACCCTTGGGCTAATTATAGCATCATTGGACTTGCACTTGCTTATTTTCAATTTAGAAAAAATAAACCAGGTCTAATTAGTAGCATTTTCATTCCTTTAATCGGAGAAAAGAGAGTTAATGGACCTATTGGAAAATTTATAGATATATTAGCTGTATTTGCAACAGTTTCTGGCGTAGCTACATCTCTTGGACTTGGAACTTTACAGATAAACAGTGGGCTGAATTATTTGTTTAATATTCCGGAAACTAAAATAGTTCAGATAGGGATAATATTTATTATTACAATTTTATATATCTGGACGGCGATAAGTGGCATAGGCAAAGGTATAAAGATACTAGGAGACATTAATCTTATACTTGCTTTTAGCTTACTTGTATTAACCATTGTATTAGGGCCAACATTGAAAATAATTAATGCATTAACAAATGGGTTGGGTCAATATATTAATGGTTTTGTAAGTGCTAGTCTTCATATCGAAGCTTTTGGCGATAATAGTTGGTTAAAAGGGTGGACTGTGTTTTATTGGGCTTGGTGGATAGCTTGGGCACCATTTGTAGGAACTTTTATAGCACGTATATCAAAAGGCAGAACCATAAGAGAATTTATTATGGGTGTAATATTTGCTCCGGCTGTAGTATCAATTGTTTGGTTTGCAGCATTTGGTTCTATGGGTATTAACCTAATTGATAAAATAGGTATAGAAGGATTACAACTAGCAGTAAATAGTCCATCTACTGCTTTGTTTCAAGTATTCAATCAGTACCCTTTAAGTAAAATCTTATCTTTAATAACAGTAGTATTATTGGGAACATTTTTCATTACATCAGCAAATTCGGCTACATTCGTATTAGGTATGTTTAGTTCACAAGGCAATTTAAATCCACCAGCCAAGAAACAGTTTATTTGGGGAGTTGTTCAATCTTTATTTGCTACTTCTCTATTACTTGCAGGTGGACTTCAAGCACTGCAGACTGCTTCAGTAGCAGCGGCCTTTCCTTTTATATTTGTAATGTTGCTTGCAATGGTATCTCTGATGAAAGCGTTTAAAGAAGAATAATATCGAAGCTACTGGTGAAACAGTATTTGAAAATAATTTATAAAATCACATTATACTTGGAAATTTATATTATTAATTTCCAAGTATAATGGATGATTTGAGTATAAGAGGTGTAAAATGAGCAATGTTTATGATGTAATAATAATTGGAGCAGGTCCAGCAGGGTTAACAGCAGCATTGTATGCTGGAAGAGCTAGAATGAGCACATTGATAATAGAGAAAGAAAAGGACGGAGGACAGATAGTTCTAACTTCTGAAGTAGAAAATTATCCAGGATGTCTTGAAGGTGAATCAGGTCCTACTCTAATAGATAGAATGGCTGAACAAGCAAAGCATTTTGGTGCGGAAAAAGTTTATGATGAAATTCTTGAAGTTAAACTTGAGAGCAAAGAAAAAGTTTTAGTAGGTAAAAAAGCCGAATATATTGGAAAAACAGTTATTATAGCAACTGGAGCTTCATCAAGACCTATAGGCTGTTCCGGAGAAAAACAATTCACAGGAAAAGGTGTTTCTTATTGTGCTACTTGTGATGGTGCTTTCTTTGAAGGCTTAGAAGTTTTTGTAGTAGGTGGTGGTGATACTGCCATTGAAGAAGCTATGTACTTAACAAAGTTTGCAAGAAAAGTATCTGTAATTCACAGAAGAGATGAACTTAGAGCAGCAAAATCTATTCAAGAAAAAGCATTTGCAAATCCGAAGATGAACTTCATTTGGGATAGTGCGGTACATGAAATTAAAGGTGATGGATTAGTTAATTCTATGGTATTAGAGAATTTGAAAACCGGTGAAATGACAGAATTAGTTGCTGATGAAGATGATGGCATATTTGGTGTATTTGTTTTTATAGGATATACACCTAAGACGAAAATATTTGAAGGTATTATTCATATGGATAAAGGATATATCGTTACTGATGAAAATATGAAAACTAATTTAGAAGGCGTATATGCAGCCGGAGATGTTAGGTTGAAAAGCTTAAGACAAGTTGTGACAGCAGCCGCAGATGGTGCCATTGCAGCAGTTCAAGCAGAAAAATTTTTGTCAGAATAAAATTAGGAGGTTTTAATATGTTAATGTTAGATAAAACGAATTTTGAAACAGAGGTATTACAATCAAAAGGATATGTATTGGTAGATTTTTTTGGAGATGGATGTGCTCCTTGTGAGGCTTTGATGCCTCATGTTATGGAATTATCCGAGAAATATAAAGAACAATTGAAATTTGCTAAGTTAAATACAACTAAAGCAAGAAGAGTTGCTATAGGACAGAAAATATTAGGATTGCCGGTTATATCTATTTATAAAGATGGAGAAAAAATTGAAGAACTAATTAAAGATGAAGCAACTCCGGAGAATATTGAAGCATTAATTAATAAGTACATATAGTTTATTGTAAAATAAATTACTATATAGTAAAAATGAAATTAAAAAAATAGGAGGAAAAAGTAATGAGCTTATTACAAGGCAAAAAAGTTATTATAATAGGCGACAGAGATGGAATACCAGGCCCAGCTATTGAAGAATGTGTAAAAAGTGCTGGAGCTGAAGTAGTATTTTCTTCAACAGAATGTTTTGTCTGAACTGCCGCAGGCGCAATGGATTTAGAAAATCAGAAAAGGGTTAAAGAATTCGCAGAAAAATTTGGTGCTGAAAATTTAGTAGTAGTATTAGGAGCATCAGAAGGCGAAGCATCAGGGTTAGCTGCTGAAACAGTAACTAATGGAGACCCAACTTTCGCAGGTCCATTGACAGGAGTTCAGTTAGGACTCAGTGTATTCCATATATGTGAACCAGAAATGAAAAATGAAGTAGACGAATCTATTTATGATGAACAAGTAAGTATGATGGAAATGGTATTGGATGTTGATGATATAATTTCAGAAATGGCTCCAATTAGAGAAGACTTCTGTAAATATCTTTAATTTTTATATTATAGATATTGTTGCTTCGCAGTTGATTTAATTGCGAAGCAATTTTTTTAAAAACATACAATCATTTATACAACTTAAAATATATAAAATTTAACGGAGGTAAATAAATGAACAGTGTAATTAAAGGTGCAAGCTATATATTGGCATTTACACCAGACATGGTATTGCAAAATGGCACTACTCAAACTACTGAAAGAACAATAAACCCTGAATCGGAATATTTGAAGCAGATTGAGAGTCATTTAAGAACATTTGAACAAGTTGTTAAATATCCACCTAATCAATCATATATTGGAAATGTAACCCCAGATGAGCTTGTACAAATTGAACAACCATGGTATGACAAAGAAATAAGTGCAGCAACAAGATTCGGAAAATATGGCGAAATAATGCCTCAAGACGAATTTATATGTTTAATGCAGATCTGTGATGTATTTGATCTTGTTAAACTAGAAAAAAACTTTGTAGAAACTACTAAAATTAAACTAATGAATCATCCTCTTATAGGAGCTGATTTATTAGATAGACTGAAGGAAGGCGATGAAGCTGAAATAATTAATAAATTAGTTTATGAAGAACATTCAGAGCCAATTTATCACGATAAAAGTTTAGTTGGCTGTGTAAAAAGAGCACATGATTTAGATATAAATTTAAATGCACACGTAATGCATGAAAATTTAACTTCAAAAGCAACTAATGTTTTAGCAATTATGAATTTAATTGCAAAAAACAATATTAATAAGGAAGATATTGATTACGTAATTGATTGCTCCGAAGAAGCATGCGGCGATATGAATCAAAGAGGTGGCGGTAACTTTGCAAAAGCATGTGCAGAAGTAGCCGGCTTAATAAATTCAACGGGTTCTGACGTAAGAGGATTTTGTGCTGCACCTACACATGCGTTAATTCAGGCAGCATCACTTGTCAAAGCAGGTACTTATAAAAATGTTATTGTTTCAGCTGGTGGATGTACAGCAAAACTCGGAATGAATGGTAAGGATCATGTAAAAAAAGGTATCCCAATACTTGAAGATGTTCTTGGAGGTTTTGCTGTATTAATAAGTGAAAATGATGGTGTAAATCCAGAAATTAGAGTTGACCTAGTTGGAAAACATATGGTTGGAACTGGCTCATCCCCTCAGGCTGTTATTACATCTTTAGTAACACAAGCATTAGATAAAGCTCAGATGAAGATTACAGATATAGATAAATATTCTGTAGAAATGCAAAATCCTGATATTACAAAGCCAGCTGGAGCAGGGGATGTACCTTTGGCTAACTACAAAATGATAGGCGCATTAGCAGTAAAAAGAGGCGATATAGAAAAGAATGATTTAGCAAGTTTTGCAGAAAGACATGGTATGGTAGGTTGGGCTCCAACTCAAGGGCACATTCCTTCAGGGGTACCATTTATAGGATTTGGAAGACAGGATATACTTGACGGAAAAATCAAAAATGCAATGGTTATAGGTAAAGGAAGCTTGTTCCTTGGCAGAATGACAAATCTTTTTGATGGTGTATCATTCGTAATTGAAGCAAATCAAGGAAAAACAGAAGAACAAGGATATGTATCAGAAGAACAAATTAAGGGACTGATAGCAAAAGCACTGAAAAATTTCGCTTCAAATCTTTTAGCAGAATAGGAGTGTAGGTATGTCAGAAAAACAAGTAAATCAAATAATAGGTAATATTTTTAATCAGTTAGCAGATACACTTAATACTGGGGAATATGGGAAAAAACCTAAAATTGGTATTACTGCTATGGGAAGTGAACATGGCGAGAAAAATATTTTAGAAGCATCTTTAAAGGCACAAAAAAGTGGAATTGACGTGATTGTTTTAGGATCTCAAACTGCAGAAGGTATAGAAACAGAAAAGATAGAAACAGAAGACCAAGCACATAAAATGATGGAGTCATTGTTAAATTCAAAAGAAATAGATGCAGCAGTTACAATGCATTATCCATTTCCAATTGGAGTATCAACGGTAGGAAGAATTATTACACCTGGTAAGGGTAAAGAAATGTTTATAGCTACAACTACAGGTACTTCATCTACTGACAAAGTTGAAGGTATGGTAAAAAATGCAATTTATGGAATTATTACAGCTAAATCATGCGGCATTAAAAATCCAACTGTTGGCATATTGAATATAGATGGTGCCAGACAAACTGAAATTGCACTTAAAAAATTGCAATCACAAGGTTATGATATAACATTTGCTGAGTCGCAAAGAGCAGATGGCGGATCTATAATGAGAGGAAATGATTTACTGACGGCGTCTGCAGATGTTATGGTAATGGATTCCTTAACAGGAAACTTATTAATTAAAATATTTTCATCTTATACAACAGGTGGAAACTATGAATCCATAGGATATGGTTATGGACCCGGTATTGGTGAAGGCTTTGAGAAATTAATAATGATTATTTCAAGAGCTTCTGGTGCACCTTTAGTTGAAGGAGCTATAAAATATGCTGCTGAGCTTGTAAGAGGAAATTGCATGCAGATAGCAAAAGATGAATTTGCCAAAGCTAATGAAGCAGGATTAAAGGAGATTTTAAAGGGTTTAAAGTCAACAAAAAAAGAAGCAGCTGATGAAGAAGTCGTAGCACCTAAAAAGGAAGTTGTTACTTCACAAATTTCTGGAATTGAAATTATGGATCTTGAGGAGGCTGTAAAAGCATTGTGGAAACAAGGTATTTATGCTGAAAGTGGTATGGGATGTACAGGTCCAATTATTTTAGTAAATGATTCAATAACTAAGACAGCAATTAAAGTGCTTGCAGATGCAGAATTTGTTTCTAAAGAACAATGTGACTGCTAATAATGTAATAGATATGCGTAAAAAATAGGTAGTGAAATATTTGATAAATGTGGTATAATATTTTTTGTATTTACACATATAATTATAACTGGCAAGTGAATAGGTTCCAAAACTATTAGTAATAACAACAGCCTTAGAACAAATGATGCAACAATCGTCTTTCGCCTTTTAGTAAACAACAATTTTGTAAAATGTGATACACTATGTTTCCACGAACCCTATGTTGAATGTATACTTGCTATATATAAAAAGTTATGAGGCATATATCTAATTAGCAAATAAACATATCTGCGGATATAGCCTTAATTGTAACAGCCTGCCGTTTAATTACTGCTGCCGCAGGAAAAAACTAATTCAATGAGTCTATAAAAAAATTATATAGAAAAGAAAATAATTTTATGGAACTAATATAGTTCCATTATACAAGGAGATAATATGGAAACAAACAGTAAACTATTTTACAAGAAACACTTTATTTGGGATAAAATAAGCGACGACGAAAAAAACGATGTCTTTAATTTAGGTGATGACTACAAAAAATTCATAGATGCATCTAAGACGGAAAGACTTTCAATCAAAGAAATAATAAGAAGAGCTGAAAAAGAAGGTTTTGTGAACATCGAAGAGCTGCAGGAAATAAAGGCAGGAACAAAGTATTACTATGTAAACAAGGGTAAGGATGCAGTTCTTGCAGTAGCAGGCAAGGAAAAACTTGAAAAAGGAATGAACATTGTGGGAAGCCACGTTGATTCCCCGCGCATCGACATAAAACCAAATCCACTTTATGAAAAGCATGGTGTTTCTCTTCTTAAAACTCATTATTACGGCGGAATAAGAAAATATCAGTGGGTAGCTATACCTCTTGCTCTTTACGGAACTGTTGTGAAGGAAAATGGAGATATTATTGAAGTGGCCATAGGCGACGATGATAATGACCCGGTTTTTTATATTACAGATTTGCTTCCGCATCTGGCAAAGGATCAAAACGATAAAAAACTTTCAGAAGCTATTGAAGGCGAAAGTCTGAATGTAATAATAGGAAGTCTTCCAGCAGAAGGCAAAGATGACGAGAAAAAGTTCAAGCTTAATGTTTTAAAAATTTTAAATGAAAAATATGGGATGATTGAAGAAGACTTTCAGACAGCTGAACTTGAAATAGTGCCTGCAGGAAAATCTAGGGACGTGGGAATAGACAGAGGAATGATAATGGCATACGGTCATGATGACAGAGTGTGTGCATATACTTCTCTTAAAGCCATTCTTGAAGTTCAAAACCCAGAAAAAACAGCTGTGGCTGTTTTTGCAGATAAGGAAGAGGTAGGAAGCAACGGAAACACCGGAATGCATTCTTTGTTCTTCAGCAATATGGTGGCTGAAATGATAGCTCTGGAGGACAATGGAAATTACAGCGAGCGAACTCTGAAAAAAGCCATGGCTAACAGCTCCATGCTTTCCTCTGACGTTGCAGCAGGACTTGATCCAACATATCCTCAGGTTTCAGAAATTCAGAATTCTGCGGTTATGGGCCAGGGCGTTGCATTGATTAAGTATACAGGAAGCAGAGGAAAATCCGGTGCAAATGATGCCAATGCAGAATACATAGGAAAATTAAGAAAAGTTTTCAATGAAAGCGGTGTTGCATGGCAAAGCGCAGAACTTGGAAAAGTTGATCAGGGAGGCGGAGGAACAATTGCCTACATAATGGCAAATTACAACATGGATGTTGTAGATTTGGGAGTTCCTGTCCTGAGCATGCATGCTCCCTTTGAAATAGTTTCCAAGACTGATGTGTACATGACATATAAAGCATATAAAACATTTTATAATAAATTCTAATGTTGTAAAAAAATACATAAAATTCTCTTTGTGATAAAAGAGGATTTTATTTTAGCTTGATATGTTGATTCCAAAATATGTAACGTTTGCATGTTTTTAATTTGACAAATTACGAGCTATTAGGTTGACTTTTGATATACTCGAAGCTATAATATAAACGTGTTTGTGTGTTAATTATAATAATATGGAGGTAACTGAATTGCAGAATGAATTTGTAGAAGCAAGAAAAAGTGAGTTTGAAGAACTGAAACAGTATATAGATACAGTAAAAAATTCACAAGGTATATTAATGCAGACTTTGCAAAAGGCCCAGGACATATTTGGATATTTGCCTTTGGAAGTTCAGCAGTTTATATCTGATGAAACAAATATACCATTGGCTGACATATACGGTGTTGTAACATTCTATACTCAATTTACTGTAGAAGAAAAAGGAAAGCACAGAATAGGTGTCTGTCTTGGAACGGCTTGTTATGTAAAAGGTTCTCAGGAAATAATGGACAAACTTTCAGAGGAGTTAAATATTAAGGTTGGAGCAACAACCGATGACAAAATGTTTACCCTGGAAGCTACCAGATGCCTGGGATGCTGTGGTTTGGCTCCCGTTATGATTATTGACGAAGATGTTTATCCGAAAATGGAAGCAAAAAGTGTTCCTGAAATATTGAAAAAATACAGTAATTAGGAGGTGTAGGCTTGAAAACATTAGATAATTTGAAAGAAATCAGAGAAGAATCTGTTACAAATTTAGAAATGAAAGATGTTGACAATGCTATAAGAGTTGTTGTTGGATTGGCTACATGCGGAATTTCAGCAGGCGCTAAACCTGTTTTGAAAACATTGGCAGAAGAAGCTGAAAAAAGAAACATGAAAAATGTACAGGTTGTTCAGACCGGATGTATCGGAATGTGCACCTATGAGCCAATAGTTGAAGTATATGTTCCTGGAAAAGAAAAAGTAACTTATATTCACGTTAATTCTGAAAAAGCCATGAAAATATTCGAAGAGCATATTTTAAACGGCAATGTTGTTGAAGAATATACAATTGGTTCTGCTGAAGTTAAGAGCAAAGAATCAAAAGATGAAGAAGAGCACACTTCCCTCATGGACGTTCAATTCTACAAAAAACAAAAAAGAGTTGCCTTAAGAAACTGCGGCATTATCAATCCTGAAAACATTTACGAATACATTGCAACTGACGGTTACATGGCATTGGGAAAAGTTCTTACTGAAATGACTCCCGATGATGTTATAAAAGTTATGAAAGATGCAGGCCTTAGAGGAAGAGGCGGAGCAGGCTTCCCTACTGGAATGAAGTGGAGCTTTGCTGCACCTAATAAGGCTGATCAAAAATATATTATATGCAACGCTGACGAAGGAGACCCGGGTGCATTCATGGACAGAAGCGTTCTTGAAGGAGACCCTCATGCTGTTCTTGAAGCAATGGCAATTGCAGGTTATGCAATTGGAGCTACAAAAGGCTTCATATATGTAAGAGCTGAATATCCTGTTGCAGTTCAAAGACTTCACATTGCCATTGATCAGGCGAGGGAGCTTGGACTTCTCGGAAAGAATATTTTTAATTCAGGTTTTGACTTTGACATCGAAACAAGACTTGGAGCCGGCGCATTCGTATGCGGCGAGGAAACAGCCCTCATGCAGTCAATTGAAGGAAAAAGAGGAATGTCAAGAATAAAACCTCCATTCCCTGCAAACAAAGGACTTTGGGGAAAACCTACAGTTATTAACAACGTGGAAACACTGGCAAACATTCCGCAGATTCTGTACCACGGTGCTGAATGGTTCAAGAGTTTTGGCACTGCAAAATCTTCAGGAACAAAAGTATTTGCATTAGGTGGCAAAATAACAAACACAGGACTTGTGGAAGTTCCTATGGGAACTACACTTCGTGAAGTTATATATGATATCGGAGGAGGATGTCCAAACGGCAAGGCATTCAAGGCTGTTCAGACAGGCGGACCTTCCGGCGGATGTCTTACAAAGGACCACCTGGACATTCCTATAGACTATGAAAATCTTACGGCTGCAGGCTCAATGATGGGTTCAGGCGGTATGATTGTTATGGATGAAGACAACTGCATGGTTGACATAGCAAGATTCTTCCTGGAATTTACAGTTGACGAATCATGCGGAAAATGCACACCTTGCAGAGTCGGCACAAAGAGAATGCTTGGAATTCTTGAAAAAATAACTCAAGGCAACGGAACAATGGAAGACCTTGAAGAACTTGAAACTCTGGCAACAAGCGTGAAAGACGGTTCACTCTGCGGTCTTGGACAAACTGCTCCAAACCCGGTACTTTCAACTTTGAAATATTTCAGGGATGAATATATTGCACACATCGTTGATAAGAAATGCCCGGCAAAACACTGCAAGCCATTGTTGACTTTTGAAATCAACAAGGACAAGTGTACCGGATGTACTTTGTGCGCTAGAAAGTGTCCTGTGAATGCAATTGAAGGAACTGTCAAGAATCCTCATGTGATAAGTCAGGAATTGTGTATAAAATGTGGCAATTGCTTCAGCGTTTGCAGATTCGGCGCTGTTGAAAAAAACTAAGAGGGAGGATTTGGACGTGGCTTTAGTAAAACTTAACATTAATGGACAAGAAATAACGGCTGAACAAGGCAAGAACGTGCTGCAGGCAGCTTTAGAAAATAATATAGAAATTCCTCATCTGTGTTTTGATGAAAATCTTGAAGTATATGCAGGATGCGGACTGTGCGTTGTTGAAATAGAGGGACAGCCTAAGCTTGCAAGAGCTTGTGCCACACCTGTAACAAACGGATTGGTCATCAAGACTAACACAAAAAAAGTAGAGGAAGCAAGAAACACGGCTTTAAACCTGCTTGTTTCTGAACACATCGGAGACTGCAAGGCCCCATGTACTTTAAACTGTCCTGCTCACACAGATGTTCAGGGATATGTTGGTTTGGTAGCAAACAAACAGTACAAGGAATCACTGATGTTGATAAAAGAAAAACTTCCTCTTCCTGCAAGTATAGGAAGAGTATGTCCACACCCATGCGAAAAGGCGTGCAGAAGACAGCATGTTGAAGAACCTGTTTCAATAGCATGCATCAAGACTTTTGCAGCAGATTATGATTTGAACTCAGGCGATGTTTATATCCCAAGTTTAAAAGAATCAACAGGTAAAAAGGTTGCAGTAGTAGGTGCAGGTCCTGCAGGACTGTCAGCTGCATACTTCCTGCTTCGTGACGGACATGAAGTTGAAATATTTGAAGCAAAGGACTTGCCGGGCGGAATGCTTCGCTATGGTATTCCTGAATACAGACTTCCAAAAAATGTTGTTGATGCAGAAGTGTCAGTAATAGAAGAAATGGGAGCAAAGATAAACTACGGCGTAAAAATCGGCGAAGATATGACTCTTGATTATCTTCAGAACAAATATGATGCGGTATTCTTAGGAATAGGAGCATGGAAAAGCTCACCGATGAGATGCGAAGGAGAAAATAAAGTCGGAGTTCTCGGAGGAATTGATTTCCTTATAAAAGTAGCAGAAAATAACCCGGTTAAAATAGGCAAGAAAGTTATAGTTGTAGGCGGCGGAAACACTGCCATGGACGTTGCAAGAACAAGCATTCGTCTTGGAGCAGAAGAAGTGAGAGTTGTTTACAGAAGAACAGAAGATGAAATGCCTGCAGAAAAAATTGAAATCGAAGAAGCAAAGGAAGAAGGAGTAATATTCTCATTCCTGTCAGCTCCTGCTCTTGTAGAAGGCGATGATAAAGTTACCGGACTTAAATGTGAAAAGATGGTTCTTGGTGAAAAGGATGCTTCTGGCAGACAAAAACCAATGCCTACAGGAGAGTTTGTAACATTCGAAGCAGACACAATAATTGCTGCCATTGGTCAGGAAGTTGACTGCGGCAACATAAACGTTGGACAGGGCAAAAAGAAAAATATTGCTATAAACGAAGAAACATTTGAAACTAACTTAAGGGGAGTATTTGCCGGCGGAGACGCTGCAACAGGCCCTAAAATAGCAATTGATGCAATTGCTCAGGGACAGCAGGCAGCAAAAGTTATTAATAGCTACCTGGACGGAGTAATAATTCCTTACAAGGATATTCCATTGGTTTACACTGAAGTTAAAGCAGAAGACTTCAAGGACCAGGAAAAAGTTCCAAGAACAGCTCACAGAACAGTTGAAGCTGAAATAAGAAAACACAACTTCCAGCCAATTCTTCCTACAATGACAGAAGAAGAAGCTGTAAGAGAAGGTTCAAGATGTCTGGAATGCGGCTGCAAAGATTACTTCGAATGCCAGCTTGTTGACTATATTAAAAAGTTTGAAATTGACACTGAGAAATATCATGCTCTAAAAGACAAAAAGTTCAAGGAAACAGATCATCCATACATTTCCCAGAATGTTGACAAATGCGTTCTTTGCGGACTTTGCGTAAGAACATGTCAGGAAGTTGTTGGAGCTTCTGCTCTTGGATTTGTTGAAAGAGGAAGTGAGACATTTGTATCTCCAGCTTTCGAGCAAAAATTAAAAGTAACTGAATGTATTTCATGCGGAAGATGTATTGATGTATGTCCAACAGGCGCTTGGCTTGACAGAAGAGAAAACATTAAGGAAATTCCGCTTGATCTTGCTGCAACCCAGTCAGTATGCAGCTACTGCTCAGTAGGATGCGATATTGTTTACGAACACAAGGACAATGTTGTTTATAAAGCATCAAGTCCAAGACACAATGAAATTCCAATGTGCGGAAAAGGTAAGTTCGGAATTGAGCACATCAATTCAAAGGACAGACTTCTTTCTCCTCTTGCTAAAGTCAAGGGAGCACAGGAAAAAACTACACTTGAAACTGCGTTGTTTGAAACTGCAAAACGTCTGAGAAGCATACAAAACATGTACGGCGAAGGAGCGATAGCTTTTGCAGTATCACCTAAGATTACAAATGAAGAACTGATGCTTGTAAAAGCAACTGCAGAGGAACTTAATACAAATCTTACAGGTTCATTTACCGTAGATGCTGAACCAGGAATTGAAACAGTTCTTGGACAGAATAAATCAACTATAACATTTGCGGAACTTGATTCAGCAGATTTGATAATAGCTGCAGGACAACTTTATGAGCATCATCCTGCAACAGGAATGAAACTGAGAAGACTTTCAAATCAAGTGAAGGTTGTTTCTGTCTCAACAAAAGCAACAAAGGCAGACCAATGGGCTGACAAAGCAGAACTAGACAGCTACGAAGAGTTCTTTGCAGGGATTTTGAAGTCACTAATAGAAAAAGGTGCAGTAAAAGCAGAAACTGTAAAAGGCTATGCTAACGGAGAACAGCTTATAAGTTCACTGGAAAATGTTGATGTTACACCATCAGCAGAAAAAATTGCAGAACTTTTCAAAAAGGCTAAAAAACCGATTATAATTGCAGATTCAAACACTGTTCAAAATGAAGCACTTAAAGTACTGGCTGATATTGTACTGGTAACAGGCAATGCAGACAAACCTCACAGAGGACTGATAGTATTAAAAGCAAAATCCAACAGCCAGGGAGCTTGGGATTTAGGTTTCAGAACATCAGGTGAAGAACTTAAAAAAGCCATTCTTGAGGGAACTGTAAAAGGCCTTATAGTAATAGGCGAAGATGTGGTTGGAAATTGCCCAGAGCTTAAAGAAGCTGTAAATAATTTGAAATTTGTTGCAGCATTCGATATATTTGAAAATGAAACAACAGTATGTGCTGATTATGTTCTTCCTCTTTGCAGTCTTGCAGAAAGCATCGGAACAATAACAAGCGCAGATACAACTGTAAGAAATGTAACAGAAGCAGTAAAGATGCTCACAGGAATGACAAACAAAGAAATGTTCGGAAAAATAGCAGAAATGCTAAATGCAAAAGAGTACAAATTTACTGCAGAAGAAAATGCAAAAGAATTGTATGTACCAACATTTGAAAGCAAAGAAAAAGAATATGAAGTTTATGACACAGTTGAAAAACAATTTTTAGCTGATTTAAAATCAAACTGCGTAAAGGCAGTTTAAAAGAACAAAAACAATCCTTAAAAGACCCTTGGGCGAACAATTTATTCGTCGTTCAATGCAGCTTTTAGCAAATCAGGGACTCATCCCAGTGACTCCCGGTTGGATGAAAAAATGTGAAGACGTAAGTCTTCACATTTTTTTATGCAGCAATGTAGTGTTGAAATAATAACACTGGCGGACACAAGATCCGCCCCTACGAACTAGTAAATTTGACATTTGGCGTTGTTTTGATATCACGAAATGTAGGGGAGGACCTCGTGTCCTCCCGTATATATGACCAACGTTAAAATTTGAGAAATGTAGTCTTCTTCAAATTGCACATTTATTTCATTTTATAAAAATTTAGATATTAATTATTATTTGAATATTGGTAAAAATAATATATAATAAGTTATCAATTAATCTGGAGGAATTATGGAACAATACTTTACCAAAAACCCCACAACTCAAAAGGAAATTTATAAATTTGACTGGAATTTAGGAAAAGATAAATTTTATTTTTATACCAGCAACAGCGTTTTTTCAAAAAATGGAGTTGACTTCGGCTCAATGTTACTTGTTGAAACCGTTATAAAGGAAAACGCAAATTTTAAAGGAAATATTCTTGACTTAGGTTGCGGATATGGACCAATTGGAGTGATGCTTGCAAAACTCATTGAAAATGCCAATGTTACAATGTCTGATGTAAACGAGAGGGCACTTGAACTAGCAAAAATGAATGCAGAGGAAAACAAGGTAAAAACAAGGGTCAAAACATTAAGCTCTTCAGCCTTTGAAAATATAAATGAAAATTTTGATATGATTGTAACTAATCCGCCAATTCGTGCAGGAAAGGATGTCGTATTTTCCTTTTATGAAGGAGCCTACGAGCATTTGAACAAAGGCGGACACCTGTATGTAGTAATTCAAAAAAAACAAGGAGCTCCAAGCACAAAGGAAAAGCTTGAAAGCCTCTTCGGAAACTGTGAAACAGCAGAAAAAAAATCAGGATACTTTATATTCAGAGCAGAAAAATAGCTACATCGGTGTCATTCTGAGGGCGTAACCCGAGGAATCTCATGTTTTCAATAAAGATGAGATCCTTCACTATCGTTCAGGATGACAGCGTCGTGGGTTTATCGATAGTCTATTTGCATTTTTTATTTTTTGAAACCAGGTAATTGACTTCTGCTCCCATTAGGAAAATTATGGACAATATATAAATCCATATTATGAAAACAAACACTCCTGAAAGATTTCCGTAAATGGAGTTATAATACATAAACCTCGTGCTCACATAGTGAGAATAAAAGTATGAGCCTGTAATCATAGAAATTGCTGCAAACAATGCACCTGGGAACACAAATGAAAAATCAACTTTTTCATATGGCAGAAATTTGTAGGCTGCGGAAAACAATAAAAACAGCAGCACAAAGGGAATCGCGTAACGCAGAGTATGTATGAGCAAATAGTTTAGATCCTTATAAATTGTTAATTCTTCAAGGTATATTAGAATTGGCCTTCCTGCTACCACCAGGGCAAAAATTACCTGCATGGATATCATTATTGCCACAGCAAAAATAATTCCTTCAAGTCTTAAAAATAGGAAATGTCTTTTGGCAGTAAAGCCGTATGCTTTGTTTATTCCGCTGATGACTGTAGCGCTTCCTGATGTTGCAGACCACAATAAAACCAGCATGCTAAGAGACAAATATGATTTGCTGCAGCTGTTTATGGCATAACTTACTATGTTGTACACTATTTTATATACATCCTCAGGCATGAAAGAATTAAGTGTGTCAAGCAAGTAATAAATATATTCGCTGTAGCTGCATAGAAGTGATATAGCAAATATTAAAAACGGAAAAATTCCGAGAATTATGAAGTAAGAAAACTGGGCGCTGAGGGCAAATATATTGTCCTCTATTGTTTTGTTCAACAGTCTCATCGCAGACATTACAATTTTTTTTATCATGTGCACTCTCCATAGAACTTTGTATAATTTCTTTATCTTGCATATACAGCAATAATATTATTGACATTTGAACGATTTATAATCAAAAATAAAATGTTAAAATATTATCAAAATAGTATCTTGATAAAAAAAAAGCAGAGTGTTATAATGATTCTAGGCAAAAAAAGGACATGGTCCAAAAATAGGAGGAAAAGATGGAAATTAAGAAAATTTGTGTTGTTGGAACTGGAACAATGGCAAAAGGAATTGTGCAGACATTTGCACAGGCAGGATATCCTGTTGTTGTAAAAGGAAGAGCTGGAAGAACTTTTGATACATTGGAAGAAACAATAGGAAAAGGTCTGTCAAAACTTGTTTCAAAGGGAAAAATGGAACAATCTAAGATGGATGAAATCCTCAGCAACATTACAAAATCTGTTACATATGAAGGATGCAGCGATGCTGACTTGTTCATCGAAGCAATTGCTGAAGACATGGAAACAAAACATGCAATATTTGCTGAAATAGAAGCAGTTGCAAAAGAAGACGCAATACTTTCAACAAACACATCTTCATTGTCAATAACTGAAATTGCATCAAAATCTAAAAGACCTGGAAAGATTATAGGAATGCACTTCTTTAATCCTGTTCCAATGATGAAACTTGTTGAAATAATCAAAGGAAAACTTACAGACGAAGAAGTTCATGAAGCTATTTACGCTTTATCACAGGCTATTGGAAAAACTCCTGTAAGCGTTGAAGAAGCTCCTGGATTTGTTGTAAACAGAATTCTTGTTCCAATGATCAATGAAGGAATCGGCATACTGGCAGATGGAGTTGCAACAAAAGAAGAAATAGACACAGCCATGAAACTTGGTGCAAATCATCCTATGGGACCATTAGAACTAGGAGATTTAATCGGCCTTGATGTTTGCCTTGCAATAATGGAAGTGTTGTACAATGAATTTGGAGATCCTAAGTACAGACCTCACACACTTCTGCGTAAAATGGTAAGAGCTAACTTGCTTGGAAGAAAAACAGGTAAGGGCTTCTACGACTATAATTAAGAATTAATTGTAAGGAACTGCTTGCAGTTCCTTATTTTTTTACGACAAAATCGATTGCCGTTTTGTAAAGGAGGACTACTGTTCTCCCGCAAATAACAAAATTATTAATTTATAAATACGGGACGGACACAAGATCCGCCCCTTCGGTTTGTTGAAATTAATTTGCAATAATCTGAGGAACGCGTAGTTCCTTTTTTTTAGTTTCAAATTTCTCTTTGCAATAACTATTTATTCAATTATGGGATATAATAAATATATTGGAATAATTAACTTGAAATAAAGAGCTTCATTAAGTATAATAAAGTGAAGTTATTGTGGCAGGAGTCTGTCCGGTTGAAAGATAATATGAATTACTTTTAAATTACAAATAAAATATTGATAATATAAATTATTCAAGGAGGAATTAAATGAGCGAAATCGAAAATAATTCAGAAAACAGGGAATCGGTTAACTTTATTCAAAAAATAATCAATGAAGACCTGGCTAAAGGAACTTACGGCAACAGGGTGCAGACGAGATTTCCTCCGGAACCAAATGGCTACCTTCATGTGGGCCATGCTAAATCCATATGCCTGAACTATGGACTGGCAAAGAAAAATAATGGTATATTCAATCTAAGGTTTGATGATACGAATCCTACAAAGGAAGATGATTCTTTTGTTGAATCCATAATAAAAGATGTTAAGTGGCTTTGTCCCGACTGGGATGAAAGAATATTCTTTGCTTCAAATTATTTTGAAAAAATGTACGAATACGCAGTGGAGCTGATTAAAAAATCTTTGGCATTCGTTGACGACCTTTCTGCAGATGAAATAAGGGAATACAGAGGAACTCTTACTGAACCGGGAAAGGAAAGCCCATGGAGAAACAGGTCCATTGAAGAAAACCTTGAACTTTTCGAAAAAATGAAAAACGGTGAATTTGAAAACGGAGCTAAGGTGTTAAGAGCCAAAATCGATATGGCAAGTCCTAACATAAACATGCGCGATCCTGTAATATACAGAATACTTCATGAATCTCATCACAACACAGGAGACAAATGGTGCATTTATCCAATGTATGACTATGCTCATCCAATAGAAGATGCAATAGAAGGAATCACTCATTCAATATGCACGCTGGAATTTGAAGACCACAGACCTTTCTATGATTGGCTTTTAGGCAATCTGGAAGATTTCAAAACTGCCCCAACAAAACAGATAGAATTTGCAAAATTATTTCTTACAAAGACAATGATGGGCAAAAGATACCTTAAGAAAATGGTTGAAGAAGGATATGTTGACGGATGGGATGATCCACGTATGCCAACTGTTGCAGCCTTAAGAAGAAGAGGCTACACTTCTGAAGCAATCAACAATTTCTGTGAAGCAATAGGAGTTTCCAAGGCACAAAGTGTCGTTGATATTGCAATGCTCGAGCATGCAGTCAGAGATGATTTGAGTCTGAAGGCTGAAAGAACAATGGCTGTATTGGATCCTATAAAACTAATTATAACAAACTATCCTGAGGACCAGGTAGAATACATGGAAACTGAAAACAATCCGGACAATGAAGAAATGGGAACAAGAATGGTACCTTTCTGCAGAGAAATTTACATTGAAAGAGAAGATTTCATGGAAGTTCCTCCGAAGAAATATTTCAGACTTTTCCCGGGAAATGAAGTAAGACTTAGAAATGCTTATTTTGTCCGATGCGAGGATTTTGTAAAGGATGAAAATGGAAATGTGACAGAAGTTCACTGCACATATGACCCTGAAACAAGAAGCGGTTCAGGATTCACAGGAAGAAAAGTTAAGGGAACGCTGCACTGGGTTTCTGCACGACACTGCCAGGATGCTGAAGTGAGACTTTACGACTACATGATGGAAGATCAGGATTATGATAAAACCAATTTCCTTGAAAAACTTAATCCAAATTCTAAAGTAGTACTGAAAAACTGCAAGGTTGAACCTTCAATGAAGGAAAAGAATGTGGGTGAAAGATTCCAGTTCTTAAGACATGGTTATTTCATCATAGACCAGGACTCAAATGACAACCATCTTGTCTTCAACCGCATTGTGTCACTGAAAAGCAGCTACAAATAGATAACAATTAAGAATTAAGAATTAAGAATTAAGAATTATGGAAGGATTTGTGCTCAAGCACAAATCCATCTATTAATTTTTCATTCTTCACTCTTCATTCTTCATTAATATGGAGGGTGTTATATTGAACATACATGAAATAGTTACAAACAGTTTAAAGCAAAATAAGTTTATTTACGCTGTGTTTACAACTCCAAGAAACAAGTCTGAAAACCCCTACATAAAAATAACAGCCAGGATTGTTTCCCTAAAGGGAGAAAACTTCATACAGTTTGAAAAATTTACCGACAAGCAGGCTTTCCATGAAAACTGCTCCTACGAGGATGCTGCTGAAAGAATAGTGAACATGATAGTACATGATTACAGGAACATAAATATATTCACGGAAGATTCAGATTTTCAGCTAATGGTCAGCAAAAAAGGAATGGTTAAGGTTACGGAAAAAGAAGCGAGCAAAAAACTAAAAATTGATGAACACAACAAAAAGAAACAATACATCATCAAGGAACATGAACCCTGTGATTTCTTGTGCCATCTGGGCGTAATGAACCCCGAAGGCGATGTGTATGCCAAGAAGTACGATAAATTTAAACAAATAAACAAATTTCTGGAGATTGTGGATGATTCCTTAAAGGACAAAAAACTCCAGGATGATTTCATGATAATTGATTTCGGATGCGGTAAGGCATATCTTACATTTGCACTGTATTATTACTTTTATTTTATAAAAAACATTAAAGTGAAAATAATCGGCCTTGATTTAAAAAAGGATGTAATAGAGTTTTGCAACCAGACAGCAAAAAGTTTAAATTATGAGCATTTGGAATTTTTGCACGGAGACATAAAGAACTTTGAATACAAGGAAAAGGTGGATATGATTGTCACTCTGCATGCCTGCGACAATGCAACAGATGCGGCCTTAGTTAAAGCAATCATGTGGAACACAGACATAATTTTATCTGTTCCATGCTGTCAGCACGAATTTTATGATAAGATTGAAAACATAAATTTAGAGCCCATGCTTAAGCATGGTTTGATTAAGGAAAGGGTATCATCATTGGTTACGGATTCATTGAGGAGCTTGTTTTTGGAAACAAAAGGCTACAAAGTACAGCTCATGGAATTCATAGCCATGGAACACACTCCAAAAAACATTTTAATAAGAGCAGTAAAGTCAAATAAAGACACTGAAAAGTCCCAGGTAGAATATGAAAAATTTAAAAAATTCTGGAACTTAAACGACTTATTTATAGAAAAATATTTCAATGCAATTAAGAATGAAGAATGAAGAATTAAGAATTAATAGAAGGAATTGTGCATTGCACAATTCCAACATTACATTTTTCATTCTTCACTCTTAATTCTTAATTAGAGTAGGGGGTACATGGTGGGCGAAAAGAGCTTCAACAAGCATGATAGAGGATTATTTGAATACATATTGGATAACATACCAGATTCTATTACTGTTGTTGACAAGGACGGAACAGTAATATTTTTTAATTCAACAGCAGAACAGTATTTTGCAGTTGAAAGGAAGGATATTATCGACAAAGACATAAGAGCCTTTTTTCCTAATGCCATACTTCCGAGAGTGCTTGAAAGGAAGACATCCTTTTACAACATATACAACAGTCCCAGGGAAAACAGCTATGTTATTTCCAGTGCAGTTCCCCTTTACGACAAACTTGGTAACCTAATAGGAGGACTAGCAAGAGACAGAGACATCACTGAAATTGTAAAGCTCAGTGATTTACTGAACAAGACTCAGACAAATCTTTTGCAGCTCGAAAAAGAATATTCCAAAATGGCTTCCTCCGGTGAAGCTTATTTTTCAAAAATAATAAGCAACAGTTCAAATTTCATACAGATTATTAACCTGTGCAGAAACATTGCTAAATCTCCCCTGAACATTCTTCTCAAAGGGGAAAGCGGAACTGGAAAAGAGTTGTTTGCAAAAGCAATTCATTATGAAAGCGGCAGAAAGGGAAAATTTATTCCAATTAACTGCAGCGCAATTCCAAGGGAATTGTTTGAAAGCGAAATTTTCGGGTATGAAGCAGGAGCATTTACAGGAGCAAAAAACGAAGGGAAAATGGGAAAGTTTGAGGAAGCCGAGGGAGGAACACTCTTTCTTGATGAGATTGCCGACATGCCCCTTGAACTTCAGCCAAAGCTTTTGAGGATTCTTGAAGACGGAGTAGTAACAAGAATAGGCTCCAACAAACAAAAGAAAATCGACGTAAGGATAATTTCTGCAACAAACAAGGATATAAGAGAACTCATTGCTCAGGACAAATTCAGAATGGATTTGTACTACAGGCTTGATGTGTTTCAGATAAACATACCGCCGCTGAGGGATCGAAAAGGAGACATAGCACTTCTTGCAAACATGTTTCTGCAGGAATTCTGCATGGAGCAGGGAATAAGCATTGTAGAAATCCCTGATGAGGTTTTCGACATATTTAACCAGTACAGCTGGGGAGGAAATGTGAGAGAGCTGAGAAACGTAATTCAAAGGTCGGTTGTCATAGCATCTCAAAGCGGAAAAGACAAAATAGAAAAAGAATTCCTTCCATATGAGCTTCAGAGAATAAAAGTAGACGAAATAAACAAAATTATAAATATAGATGAAATTGTAAACAGCGACACGGGACTTGAAGAATATCTTGAAAAAATAGAAAAAAGAATTATACAAAAAACGCTGGAAGAGTCTAAGAACAACAAGGCTCTAGCAGCAAAAAATCTTAAGATACCAAGAGCCACGCTTTATTACAAAATGGATAAATACTGCATATCAATTGATTGAACAATTGATTGTTAAGAAAGGAAAATATGGATAAAATAAAATTAGCGGCAATCAGCGCCTTCGGTCTGGAGGCAGTTGTAAAAAGAGAACTGAATGACCTTGGCTATGAAAATGTTGTTACAGACAACGGCTGGATGTACTTTGACGCAGAAGCAAAAGACATACCCAGAGCAAATATCAATTTAAGGTGTGCTGACAGGGTTATGCTTGTTATGGGGCAGTTCGAAGCATTAAGCTTTGAAGAGCTCTTTGATAAAACTTATGAACTTCCATGGGAAAAGTGGATTTCAAAAGACGGAAGGTTCACTGTCAAGGGAAAATCAGTGAAATCAAAGCTGTACAGCGTTCCTGACTGCCAGGCCCTCGTAAAAAAAGCAGTGTCAAAAAAGCTGTGTGAAGAATATGATGTTGAGTGGATGCCTGAAACAGGTGCTGAATACACAATTCTCATATCAATCCATAAGGATGTTGCAACTGTTTCAATTGATACAACCGGAGCAAGGGAAGGATTGTTCAAGAGAGGCTACAGAGAAAGATCAATGGAAGCTCCTCTTAAGGAAACAATGGCTGCAGCTTTGGTAAGTTTAAGCTACTGGAAAAAAGACCGCATCCTTTATGACCCCATGTGCGGGTCAGGAACAATTGCAATTGAAGCTGCAATGATTGGGAGAAATATAGCTCCGGGTTTAAACAGGAGCTTTGCATCTCAAAACTGGCCTGCTGTCAAAGAAGAATACTGGAAAAACGCAAAGATTGAAGCAAGAAAAAATATAGACCTTGATTCTGAAATTAAAATTTATGCATCAGACATAAGTGCCAAGGCCATTAAAATTGCACAGGAAAATGCTGCTGAAGCCGGAGTTGATGACTGCATAGAGTTCTTTGTAAAAGATGTAATGCACATAAAAGAACCAATGTGTCCATATGGCATATTGATTACAAATCCTCCTTACGGAGAAAGAATTGGTGATATATCTGAAATTAAAAAGATACACGAGCATCTTGGAAAAGTTTTCGGCAGAGACAAGACCTGGTCCAGTTATTTCATTACATCGATTGAAAGCTTTGAAAAAGATTTCGGCAGAAAAGCAGACAGAAAAAGGAAGCTTTTCAACGGGGATGTAAGAGTAGATTTCTATCAGTATTACGGAGAAAGACCTGAAAAACAGGAAGATTAAAATTTTTCTATTTGTAAATATTTTATCACAAAATTAGTTGAAATATATCCGTTTTTATTGTACACTGTAAATATATGTTTGATTTTTTAAAATATTGTGTTATTATATAATCTACAATATTATAAAGGTGAGGCATATATGATTGAAGAAGTAAGTGCTGGGGGGATTGTTTTTTTCAAAAACAGCATATTGATGTTAAAGAAATTTAACGGAGATTGGGTGCTTCCTAAAGGAAGAGTTGAAGAAAATGAGACGCTTAAGGAAACTGCCTTGCGCGAGGTATTTGAGGAAACCAGGGCAAAAGTTACCACCATTAAATATCTTGGAAAAATCAATTATGAATTTAACAGAACCAGCTACATGGACAGGGTTCATATAAATAAAGAAGTTCACTGGTATTTGATGATGGCACGGAACATGAATTGCACCGCACAGAAAAATGAAGGATTTGTAGAAGCTAAATACCTTCCTTTTGAGAGATCATTGATAATTGCAAGATACGACGATGAAAGAAAAATTATTAAAAAAGCTGTTGAAGATATAAAATTTCATTGCTACAAATAAGGTGATAATATGACTTTTTCTTCTAAAATTAAGGATGAGCTGTCAAGAACAGAAATAAACAGCGACATAGCAGCACAGGCAGAAATCTCAGCTTTAGTGAGAACAATGGGTTATATTAGCTTTAAGGGTTTTAACAAGATCGAAGTGGAATTTTCAACAGAAAATGCTGCGGTAGCAAGAAGAATTTTCAAGCTTCTTAAGATTGCGTACGGAATTTCCACTCAGGTAAGCGTGGAAAAAACCAACAGGCTTAAAAAACATAATAATTACATCATAAATATTGAAAATAAGCTAGCCAGAAAGTTTTTACTGGACACAAGGATCGCCGACAAGGAAGACTTCAACATAATGGCATTTGACTACGGCGTTCCTGAAGAATTGATTAAAAATGACCTGTGCAGAAGAGCTTACATAAAAGGTTCTTTCATGGGATGCGGTTCCATAAGCGACCCTGAAAAATCCTATCATGCTGAGTTTGTCAGCAGCAGGGAAGAACAAAGCAAGGGGATTTGCAGTCTTCTTGAAAGCTACGACATAGGTGCAAAAGTAATTTACAGGAAAAACAACTATGTAACTTACATAAAGGAAAGCGAACAAATTTCAGATCTTCTGGCGCTCATGGGCGCTAACAAGGCAGTGCTTGACTTTGAAAATGTAAGAGCAGTAAAAGAAACACGCAACCAAATCAACAGGGTAATAAACTGTGAAACTGCTAATCTTGATAAGATAGTAGACACATCCATGAGGCAGATTAACAGCATTAAGATTTTGAAAAAGCACAAAGCTATTGATAATCTTCCCGACCATTTGCGTGAACTTGCATACTTAAGACTGAAACACAGCAATGCAAGCTTAAAGGAACTTGGAGAAATGCTAAATCCACCCCTTGGAAAATCAGGTGTGAATCATAGATTAAGAAAAATTGAGGAAATTGCTGAAGATTTAATGAAGCATGAGAAAAGAGGTGTAGAAGATGAGATCACAAAAAGTAATATTAAAAAATAAGATAGGACTGCATGCTAGACCGGCAGCTATATTTGTGAAGAAAGCTAGAAATTTTGACAGTGAGATTATTATTAAAAAAGGAATCCAGGAAGCTAATGGAAAAAGCATTATTAGCATAATGGCTTTAGGAGCTATGAAAGGTGATGAACTTATTATCATTACTAAAGGTTCTGATGAAGACAAATGCATAGCTGAATTGTCAAACTTATTGGAATTCATGGAAGAAGAAGAATAAAGTATAAAAAGAGGGTGTAAACCTCTCAGTTGATGACAAAGTCAATTAAACATGTAGGGGAGGACCTCGTGTCCTCCCGCGGGCGGATACAAGATCCGACCCTACAGTTTGCAAAATAGGGTATGTCAATTAGCTGAAGAGGGTGTAAACCCTCTTATTTATTGCGTTAGTCCAACCGCAACGAGTTCCAAATATATTTGTGAATGAGACTGCGTACTCCATAAACCAATTATTAAATAATAAATCATAGGAGATAAAATGGAAAATAAAGTTTTGGCTGTTGTTGACGGCAGAGAAATAAAGGAATCTGACCTTAAAGCCCTTATGGGTAATTTAGGACAAAATGCGGCATATTTCCAAGGTGCTGAAGGAAGAGCAAAGTTAATTGATGAACTTGTTATGCATGAACTGATGTATTCTGATGCTGTTGAAAAGAACTTTGACAAGGATGAAGAATTTTTAGCTGTTATGGAAAACATGAAAAAGTCCATGCTGCAGCAGTATTCCTTAAGAAAAATGTTTAACAGCATTACAGTTTCAGATAAAGAACTTAAAGATTACTACGAAAAACACAAATCAATGTTCAAGACTGAAGAAATGGTTGCAGCAAGCCACATACTTGTTGAAACTGAAGAACAGGCCAATGAAATTCTTGAAGACATAACAGATGGCTTGAAATTTGAAGAAGCTGCAGAGAAATTTTCAAGCTGCCCTTCAAAACAAAATGGTGGTGCTCTGGGACAGTTCGGAAGAGGACAAATGGTAAAAGAATTTGAAGATGCTGCATTCTCAATGCAGGTTGGAGAAATAAGCGAACCTGTTAAGACACAGTTTGGATACCACATAATTAAACTTACAGAACACATACCTGCAAGAAATTCAGAATTTGAAGAAGTTTATCAGGAAGTTAAAGAAGGTTTCTTTGTAGAAAAGCAAGAGAAAGTATACATGGATAAAAAAGCTGAACTTACAGGCAAGTACGAAGTTTATATAATGGAATAACTTAAAATTTGTAATCGACAAAGCCCTATGGGGCTTTGTTATTTAATTCAAGTAAATTGTTAACACACTGGCAAGTCTGTGAATAAAATTCTTTTAAAACCTTACACTTGTTAACAACTTTATAAATTTTGTTGCAAATCAGTAAAAGTTTAGAACTTAGCAAAAAAAATGTTGCAAATCTAAACTCCTTGTGTTAATATAATTAAGCGATATGCGGATGTGGCGGAATTGGCAGACGCGCACGGTTCAGGTCCGTGTGGGTAACTCCATGCAGGTTCAAGTCCTGTCATCCGTACCAATATATTGAAAAAGCAATCTTATAAAATGAGATTGTTTTTTTTATGCACACTCTAAGAAACTATAGTTTGCTCTTTATCTAGAGTGGGATTATATTTGTTGACAATATAAAGATCTTAATATATAATTTAGGCAAATTGAATATTTGTGTTGTGGTAACATAAGTTTTAATAGGGAAAACAGTAAAAGCTGTTACAGCCCCCGCTACTGTGAAAGGTGATAATTTTCAATGCCACTGTGCGTATGCATGGGAAGGTGAATATTAGTTGAACCGAAAGTCAGGAGACCTGCCATAATACTTATTTATAGATTTTCGGGAGGATTATCATATAATAATTAAAATTGTTATTGTAAATTATTATGTTTATTTAAACTTCCGAAAACTTCGGAAGTTTTTTTATTGTCTGAATTATAATCAGGAGATATTGCTAGTTGTTTGCCAGTAATAACTATAAACCAGAATTAAAGGATTTCCAGTTGATTTTAGAAACAATTCAACTAATATTGAAAATAATAAAATCATTACCAAAAGAGGTTATGAGAAAAAGAGGTGAGCATGGAAGTAGCGGTAATAGGATTTAATCATAATTTATCACCTATTAAAATAAGAGAAAAAGTTTTTTTTACTGAAGCTAAAAAGATTGAAGCAACTACTATATTATTAGATAAAAATATTGATGAAATAATTATTTTGTCAACTTGCAACAGAAGTGAAATATATGTAGTATCAGACAATATAGAAAGGGCTGTTCATATTGTTAAAGAATTTTACATATCTTTTTTTAACGATAAAACGATTGATGAATATATTTTTTCAAAAATTAATGATGAAGCTGTTAAACATATTTTTCAGGTATGTGCCGGGTTTGATTCAATTGTAATAGGTGAAGATCAAATACTTGGACAGGTTAAAGAAGCTTTGACTACGGCAATGGCGTTAAATGGCAGCAGTAAAATATTAAATAAATTATTTAGAGAGGCAATTACTACTGCAAAAAAAATTAAAACAAAAGCAAAGATATCTGAAAATCCACTATCAATTAGTTATATTGGCGTAAAAAAACTTAGGGAGAATATCAAGGATTTGTCAAATAAAAAAATTCTTGTTATTGGGATTGGAAAAATGGGTATTCTGGCTTTAACTCACCTAAGAGAGAACAAGACTGGTCAAATATTCATCTGCAACAGAAACAAGTGCAAGTCCATAGAAATATGGGAAAAATTTAAAGACGTAGAAGTAGTGGAATACGAAAATTTGAAAAATATAATCAATGAAGTAGACATTATCATAAGTGCAACCTCATCCCCTCATGTAATCATAAAAGAAGAGGACATGAAAAAGAATAGAGGTAAATCTTTATATATTCTTGATTTAGCAATGCCAAGGGATATTGATGAAAATATAAAAAACATTCCAAACATTTTATTGTATGATGTGGACTCGTTAAAAACAGAATCTGAAGAAAATAAAATTATGAGAGAAACTCTTTTAAATGAAAACTTAAGTTTTATTGACGAATGCATTGATGAATTTAACATATGGAAAAGCAGTTTAAAAGCAGACAAGGTATTAGAATCAATGTATATAAAATGCAGCAATATAAAAGAAGACACTGTTTCATACATTTACCGAAAGACAAATTTAAGTGTAAAAGATAAAAAAATAATTGATAAAATGATAGAATCATCGCTTAAAAGACTTATGAGAGAAGCAGTTATAACACTAAAAGATACAAGGGAGGAAAAAAAGCTAAATGAGTATGTAAAAGTGCTCAATGAACTTTTTGGATTTTAATGCGCTATTATCCTATATGTATTGATACATTAAATAAAAAAATACTAGTTGTGGGCGGAGGAAACGTCTCATATTTAAAGCTGAAAGACCTTGCAAAGACTGAGGCTCATATAGACGTTGTTTCAGAAAAGTTTTTAAAGGAAGTTGAAGATCTGAATAATATCAATAGAAATATTATTCTAATAAAAGAAAACATTGAAAACTTTGAATTATCAGATGATTATCACATGGTTTTTATCTGTACTGACAATCATGAGTTGAACATTGAAATCTGCAAATATTTTAAAGATAAAAAATCCTTGGTCATGGTTGCTGACAATAGTGAGAAATCAGATTTTATTACTTCGGCAATTTTACATAAAGATAATATAACAGTATCGGTAAATACACAGGGCAAAAGCCCGACAGCTGCAAAACTAATATTAAATGAGACTGGTAAAATCCTTAATGAAGAATTCACAGAAAAAATAAGCTTGCTGTGCGAAATAAGAGAGCAGTTAAAAATGAAAAATAACGAAGGATTAAATATTGGAAATATAAAATCTACCATGGATTCATTAATATGTAAAAATAACTCGGATTTGAAAATATTTTTAAATGATATTGAGGATTCAGTCAGTCAGGAGAACTAAATGAAAATAAAAGTGGGAACAAGAGGCAGCAATTTAGCTTTAATTCAGACAAACTTAGTAATTAAAGAACTGAAAGAAAATAACCCTCACTTGGAATTTGAAATAAAAGTAATAAAGACCAAGGGAGATATAATACTAAATGTACCTCTTCATAAATTTAACGATAACGGAATATTTTCAAAGGAAATAGAAACTGCATTGCTTAATAAAGAGATTGACTTAGCCGTTCATTCAATGAAAGACATGCCGTCTAGGCATACAAAAGGTCTTACATTTGGTTCAGTGCCCAAAGGAGAAGATCCCAGGGATGTTATAGTTTCAAATAAAATTATTAACTCTTTATCGGACTTAGAAGGATGCTTAATTGGAACAGGAAGCGTAAGAAGGGACGTCCAGCTTAAAAAATTCATTAAAAATATAGAAGTTAAAAGTATCAGAGGAAACATTGAAAGCAGAATGAACAAAATCGAAACAGAAAATCTTGATGGTGTAATGCTTGCAGCAGCAGGATTAAAAAGAGCAAACTATGAAAGCAGGATAAGCTGTTACTTGGATCCAAAGTTGTTTATACCATCCCCTTGCCAAGGAATTTTAGCTCTTCAAATAAGAGAAGAAGATGAAGAAATAAAAAACATACTAAAAACCATTGAACATTATGAAACTTCAATTAGAGCAAAGGCAGAAAGAGCATTCTTAAAAAAATTGGGAGTTGGCTGTGAATTTCCCATGGGTGCATATACAGAAATTAATGATGAATCCATGACTTTGTATGCAATGTACGGTGATGAAAACGGCAGGTTCTTGTTAACGACAAAAGGTACTGCTCCAATATCTCAGGCAGAAAATCTTGGCATCATGTTAGCCGAAGAATTGATTGAAAAAAGCCATGAATTAAGTTCAGAAAGGATAACCGAAGAATGAAAGAAAATGGAAAGGTTTATTTGGTTGGTGCAGGTATTGGCAGTGAAGAATATATAACAATAAAAGGCAAAAAAGTTTTAGAACAGGCAGATGTTATTGTTTATGACAAACTATTAAACATTGGATTAATAAATTTAAACGATACGTCAAAGGAATTCATATATGCCGGTAAAGAATCTGCAAATCATTATTTAACCCAGGATGAAACTAATGAAATAATGGTTAAAAAGGCCTTAGAAGGAAAAACAGTAGCAAGACTTAAAGGGGGAGACCCTTATGTTTTTGGAAGAGGTGGGGAAGAAGCTGAATACCTTGTAGAAATGGGAATAGAGTTTGAGGTTGTACCAGGTATAACATCGGGAATTGCAGGTTTATGTTTTTCAGGGATACCAATAACACACAGGGATTACAGCTCATCTTTGCACTTAATAACAGGTCACAAAAAAACGCAGGATTATTTGGACTTTTATGCTCTGTCCAAGCTGAACGGTACAGTAGTATTTTACATGGGACTTGAAAACTTATCAAACATAGTAAGTGGTTTTATGAAAAATGAGAAAAGTCCTGATACTCCATGTGCGGTAATAAGCCATGGAGGATATCCGGACCAGGTGGTTGTAGCCTCTTCTTTAGAAAATATATTAAAAGATATTGAAGGTAAAAATATAAAAAGTCCAAGTTTAATTGTAATAGGTGATGTTGTTAAATTAAGGAGCAGACTTAATTTTTTTGAAAATAAATCTCTATTTGGAAAAAATATAGTTGTAACAAGAGCAAGAGCTCAGGCAAGTTCATTGGTGAGCGCACTTAAGGACCATGGGGCAAATGTTATTGAGGTTCCCGCAATAGAAATAAAAGAAATCAATATAGAATTATTATCTAAAGAAATAAATAACTTACAAAAATACTCCCATATTATTTTTACAAGCACTAATGCGGTAAAAATATTTATGGACAATCTACTTAAAATAAAAGATGTAAGAAGCCTTGGGAATATAAAAATACTTGCCATAGGAGACGGTACAGCTGCTAAGCTTATGGAATATGGTATAAAGGCTGACTTTGTGCCAAGCAGCTTTGTTGCTGAAACATTGTTTGAAGAAATAAAAGATTTTATTAAACATTCTGATAAAATTTTAATGCCAAGAGCATTAAAATCGAGATCGTTCTTAAAGGATAAGCTATCAGAAATTTGCGAAACAGTAGAAGTTTTTATATATGACACTGTTATTGGAACTATCGGAGAACATGAAAAAGAAATGTTAAAAAATAAAATTGATTATATAACATTTACAAGTTCTTCTACTGTTGAAAATTTTATTAAATTAATTGACAGTGAAACTCTTGAAAATATTAGAAATTCTAGAATAATATCAATTGGTCCTATAACAACAAAAACAGTAGAAAATAACGGGTTAAATGTATACAAGCAGTCAGAGATATATAATATTGAAAATTTAGTTAATACAATCTTAAATGATCTGGAGAAATAAAATGAGAATGAGAAGAATGAGGGATAGTAAGTTTACAAGAAATATGATAAGAGAAACTTATTTATCTAAAAATAATTTGATTTATCCAATTTTTGCAGTTGAAGGCAAAGGCATAAGGAGAGAAATACCATCGATGCCTGATTGCTACCATTATTCCGTAGACAGGCTAAGAGAAGAGATCGAAGAGCTCACAAATCTTGGTATAAACTATATTATGATTTTTGGTGTTCCGGACTATAAAGATGAAATAGGAAGCAGCGCATATGGCAATAACGGAATAGTGCAAAGAGCAATAAAGGAAATAAAAAAAATCAATCCTCAAATGTATGTTATTACTGATGTGTGCATGTGTGAATACACTTCCCATGGACATTGCGGAATATTAGGACATAACAATGAAGTATTAAATGATGAAACATTGCCTTATTTATCTAAAATAGCATTAAGCCATGCAGCAGCAGGTGCTGATATGGTTGCACCTTCGGATATGATGGATTTTCGTATAGAAAGTATAAGAAAATGCTTGGATGAAAACGGATATACAAATGTTCCAATAATGGCTTACAGTGCTAAATATGCATCGGCTTTTTACGGGCCTTTCAGAGATGCTGCTGACTCAGCACCTAAGTTTGGAGACAGAAAAAGTTATCAAATGGATATATCAAACTCTGATGAAGCAATGAGGGAAATTAGTCTTGATATACAAGAAGGAGCAGATATAGTTATGGTTAAGCCTGCTTTGTCATATTTGGATGTTATAAGAAGAGCAAAGGATAATTTTAATATCCCCATAGCTGCATACAATGTGAGCGGTGAGTATTCTATGTTAAAAAATGCTGTAAAAATCGGGCTACTGGACAAATCAGCAATTTATGAATCCGTTCTTTCAATTAAAAGAGCAGGAGCAGATATAATAATTACATATTTTGCTAAAGATATTGCAAAAATTTTGAATGAGGTGCAATAATTATGAATAGTTCAAAAAAATTATTTGAAAAAGCAAAAGAAATTATCCCAGGAGGAGTGAACAGTCCTGTTAGAGCCTTCGGCTCGGTTGAAATGGATCCTATATTTATAAAAAAAGCTAAAGGATCATATATATATGATGTTGAAGACAATAAATACATTGATTATATTTCTTCATGGGGACCTATGATTTTTGGACATGGAGATGAAGAATTAAATAATGTTGCAATTGAAGCTTTGAAGTACGGTATATCATATGGTGTTCCTTCAGCAGTTGAAGTTGAAATGGCAGAAATTATTACAGATGCCTATAAGGGATGTGAAATGGTAAGGATGGTAAACTCTGGGACGGAAGCAACAATGAGTGCTATTAGAACAGCAAGAGGCTATACAAAAAAAGACAAAATAATAAAATTTGAAGGATGCTACCATGGACATTCTGATTGCCTTTTGGTTAAATCGGGATCAGGAACTCTAACGTATAACGTAACTACAAGCCTTGGAGTGCCTCAAGATTTTGTTAAAAATACAATAGTATGTGAATTTAACAACATAAAATCAGTAAAAGATGCAATAGAACAAAATAAAAACGAAATTGCCTGTGTAATAATTGAACCTGTTCCAGGAAACATGGGTGTTGTGATTCCCGACATGGATTTTATGAATGATTTAAGAAATATTACAGAGGAAAACAACATATTGCTTATTTTTGATGAAGTGATTACTGGGTTCAGACTATCATACGGTGGTGCAGCAAAAGTATTTAACATAGTTCCGGACATGGTGTGCTTTGGCAAAATTATTGGAGGAGGTCTTCCAGTTGGGGCATATGGAGGCAAAAAAGAAATAATGAGCGTTGTTTCTCCTTTAGGAGCAGTTTACCAGGCAGGTACACTATCAGGAAATCCATTGGCAATGTCAATCGGTATTGCTGCTCTTAAAAAATTAAGAAACAGTCCTCAAATATATGACGGTCTTGAAAAAAAGGCAATCAAACTTGAAGAAGGATTCAATAAAAATATTGAAAAAACAGGTATTAATGCAAAAGTTGTGAGATACAAATCAATGCTTACATTATTTTTCACAGAAAAGTCAGTTAATTCTTATGCGGATGTAATGAATTCTGATACTAAAATGTATGCGAAATATTTTAAGGGAATGTTGAATTCAGGTATATTGCTTCCTCCATCGCAGTTTGAAGTTATGTTTATGAATCAAGCTTTGTCAGATGAAGACATAGATTATACTATTGAGTCTAATTTAAAAGTTTTAAATTCAATTTAGCAGGTGGATAAATGAAAAAAGCTATTATATTTGCCAGTTTTGGATGTTCAATTAAAGAGTCAAGACAAAAATATATTGAAACAATTGAAAATGCGGTGAAAAGTAAATTTAAAAACATTGATTGTTTCAGTGTTTTTACATCTGAAATAATCAGAAAAAAAATTTACAGAGAAGAAAACATATTTATAGATAATATGGAATCATGTTTGAAAAAGTTAAAAGATGAAAATTACTCTCACGTATACATACTATCTTCACACATAATACCTGGATTTGAATATGAAAAAATAATTAATAAAGTTGATGAATGTAAAAACGATTTTAAAGAAATCATGGTGAGCA
Source organism: Sedimentibacter sp. B4 (assembly GCF_000309315.1). Classification (NCBI taxonomy): domain Bacteria; kingdom Bacillati; phylum Bacillota; class Tissierellia; genus Sedimentibacter; species Sedimentibacter sp. B4. The sequence continues at coordinate 40,533 of NZ_CANG01000034.1, read as the reverse complement.
GAACTTTTTTAGATGATGGAATGGGAGAAAAAGAAGTAAGCGCTGTTAAGTCATATATAAAAAGTGGACTTGGTGAAGGTGAAGCGGTTGTCTTAGTAGGGCATGGTTCTGACCATGAAGCTCATAAATATTATAAACAATTTGAAGAACTTTTAAACAGTGACTGCAGGAATATTTTTATCATAAACGTGGAAGGCGACACTTACATGGATGAAGTGGCAATTAAAATGCAAGAAATGAACATAAAAAAAGCATATATTTACCCGTTCATGGTTGTGGCCGGTGACCATGCAATTAATGATATAGCATCTAATGAAGAAGATTCAATAAAATCATATTTCGCAGAGAAGGGATTTTATGCTGAAGCTTTCATTACTGGACTTGGAAACAACAAAAAAACAATAGAATTATTTGTTAAAAGAATTGCTGACATAATGTAAAAAATTCATTTATAACAAATAATGAGAGTCATTTTGAAAATTGATAGTTTTATCATAATAAAAAATGCAGCTTGCACAATTGCCAATCGTACATATGTGAATATAATGAAATGCTAAAGTGAAAGAATCTATAAAACAACAGCAATTCTTAAATAGTTTTTAAGGAGAACATATGAAAGGGAAATATAACTTTATACTATTATTTGTGTCAGTATTGATTTTAACACCAAATTATGCATTAGGAATGCATATTATGGAAGGTTTTTTACCACTTGAATGGGGAATATTTTGGTTTGTGGTGTGTTTGCCTTTTTTAATTTTAAGCATGAGAAAAATATCTAAAATGTTTAAAGTTAATGCGAATCAAAAATTGTTGTTTGCTTTGGTTACAGCATTTGTATTTATATTATCAGCATTAAAGATGCCATCAATAACAGGAAGCACTTCACATCCTACTGGAATGGGTCTGGGGGCAATATTATTAGGACCATTGCCTATGGTTGTGTCAGGACTAATTGTTCTTTTGTTTCAAGCACTGTTGCTGGCTCATGGTGGAATTACAACATTAGGAGCAAATTTGTTTTCCATGGGTATTGCAGGACCTTTTGTTTCTTTCTTTATATATAAAATTTTTAAGAGCAAAAATAAAAAAGCTGCTGTATTTTTAGCAGCAGCTTGCGGAGATTTATTTACATATGTTGTAACATCAGTGCAGCTTGCTTTTGCTCATCCTGATATGGTTGGAGGAGTAATGGCTTCCATGGTTAAATTTTTAGGGGTATTTGCAATTACGCAAATTCCGCTTGCCATAGCAGAAGGTATACTTACAGCTATAATATATGATTTAGTAGTAAATTATCAAAATGAAGGAGGATATGAAATTGAAAAGTACAACTAATAATTTATTAATGTTTGCGTTAGTAATTATTTTAATTGTATCACCACTATTAATTTTAAAAGATGCAGAATTTGGTGGAGCGGATGGACAGGCGGAAGAAGTTATTGCAGAAATAAATCCAGACTATGAACCATGGTTCAGTCCTATAATTGAACCTGCAAGCGGTGAAATTGAAAGCTTACTGTTTTCAATACAAGCAGCTATCGGTGCAGGCGTTATAGGATATTTCTTAGGATATGGAAAAGGTAAAAAAGCTGCAACTACTCACATGTAATAATTAAAATGTAGTTTTAACAACAGAAAGGAACAAATTTAATGTTCATTATTGACAGATTTGCTTATACTAATGATTTCGCAGAAGTAAATCCATATTTTAAGGTGATATTTTCAATATCATTAATTTTAGCATCAATAATTAATTCAAATATATATTTTTTTGCTGCTTCAATTTTTGGTGTAACTATATTAACTGTAGTAGGTGCACGAATTCCTTTAAAAACATATGCTAAAATGCTGAGTGTACCTTTTTTATATCTTTTAATAGGCGTATTAACCATAGTATTTTCCTTTGGTTTTAATGAAGTGAATGCAACATCAAACTTTGTTTATATAAAATCATTTGATTTTTTCAATCTTTATGTTGGGATTGTAAAAGGCGCTGTTGATAAAGGTATTATAGTTACATTGAGGGCATTAAGCGCTATATCAAGCATGTATTTTTTTATACTTACCACACCTATCAATCAGCAAATAATTGTTATGAAAAAAATTAAACTTCCAGTTGTATTTATTGAACTGTATGTGCTTACATACAGATTTATAGCATTATTTATTGAAGAGGCTGTTATGATACACACGGCTCAAAAGATGAAGTTTGGATATAACAACTATAAAAATTCCATGAATTCTTTAGCATCATTAGCAAGAGCGTTGTTTGTAAGAATAATGATTAGATATAAAGATATGGAATCAGTACTTGAAATAAAACATTTTGATGGAAATTTTTATGTTGAGTGATATTAATAAATAAGAAGCAGGTAAATTATGTTAGAGATGTTAAATGTATCTTACATGTATGAGGATAAAACAATCGCTCTTAATAATGTGAGCATTGATTTAAAAAAAGGGAAAAAAATAGGTATAATTGGCTCAAATGGAGCAGGAAAATCAACATTGTTCATGAACTTTTTAGGGCTTCTCAAGCCAACTAAAGGAAAAATTTTTTTTGACGGGAAAGAATTAAAATATGATAAAAAAACATTGAATAATTTAAGAAAAAATGTTGGAATTGTTTTTCAAGATCCAGACAAGCAAATCTTTTTTTCAAATGTTTATGATGACATAGCTTTTGCCTTAAAGAATCTTAAATATAATGAAGAAGAAATAAAACAAAGAGTTGAATCATCAATTAGAAATACAAACATTACCCATTTAAGAAATAAACCGGTCCATTTCTTAAGCTATGGACAAAAGAAAAATGTATCTATTGCAGGAACTGTTGTTATGGATCAAAAAATAATTTTTTTTGATGAACCCAACGCAGGACTTGATTATCCTTCTAAAGAAAATGTTAAAAATATTTTAAACAATTTAACTGAAAGAGAAAATAAAACAATTGTTATTTCAAGCCATGATATGAATTTTATTTTTGAAATATGCGATTATATTTATATATTAAACAAAGGCTGTATTTTAGCTGAAGGAGAAACAAGAGAAATCTTTCTTCAAAAAGAAATTCTTGATGAAGCAGCATTAGAAGAACCTTTTTTAATAAAAATTCATAAATATTTTGGTAAACCTATTTGCAAATCAGAAAAGGAATTATTTTATTAGTGTTTAAAATACTCCTTTTTTATACACAATGGAATTGCAAATATCACATTGTATTTGCGAAAAACTCAGTTTTTACGGCCTGACGAGGGTTTGAATGTAAAATTCAAGACCCTCATTTTTTTGATGCACCTCGCAATTTAATGATTGGAATGAAGATTTGGAAACGGTACAATTGCAGGAGCGGACAACATCAGCTATGGTAATGTGATGAAAGTAGACTACTGTTACTAAATTACATGGGTTTTAGATTTTTATTGAGGCGCTCAATCATCCATGACAAACGGCTATTCCGTCCGTCAACTGTTTTTGCATCAAAATATGCCCGTGTATAAGTCTTTTTTACAGATGGAGACATACCCTGAAAATTCGTATAGGCAGGTTCATGTTCTATGAGTAAATCAGATAAAGCTGCTATCTGTTCATCGGAAACCACTGGAGATTTAGGAGCATTCCATTGTCCGTTTTTCTTGGCATCCGTTATTTTTTCCCTACCATAATCGGTCATCATTCCTCGTTCCTCAAGTTTCATGACTAACTCCTTATTTTTATCCGACCATTTACTATTTGCCGTACGACACGCAAAGTATTTCTTATATTTTGTGCTGTCAAGTCTTTGCATTTGTCCATCGATCCAGCCGTAGCAAAGAGCTTCTTCCAATGCCTCAGCAGCAGTAAGCGTAGTAGGCCCTCCATTTTTGCCGAAAAGCAACCATACACCTTCACTACTTGTTCCGTTTTTGTGTAACCATTCACGAAACATTTCCCTGTTTGAAAAAACTAAAATCTCGCTCATATATCCACCTCCATTAAGTTTTCTTACTCTTCGAAATTAACTATTTTGATTTTATTATACCATCAAATTCTCACAACAGAAGAAAGAATTTCTAAGTACAGACTACACTGATGCTCATTTTCTGAAGTGACATTAGGTTGTCTGCATAAGCGATTTTTATGGATAATGTAGTTTTACACATTCAACAATGAAGTGAAATTAAATATTCAGGATGCTTTAGGTGAAATGATAATTAGTTTCAAAAATGCTGGAAGTTTATCTTGCTAAATACAATTAATGGTTTTATGATGATGTAGTAGCATGTAAATATGGTTTAATAAATGGTTATTATGAAAAATAATTTTTTAGTTAAAAATCTATTTAAGAAGGTAAGTTTCAGCTATATCTTAATTATAAGAAATGAAATCTACTTTGTTAAGATCAAATTTTTCTAATGACAAAATATAAAAATAATGGTGTAAGTAATACATAAGGTCAATGTAATAGGTGGGGATAAAATGAAAACTGATAATTATATAATAACAGATCAAAATGAGAATATTGTTTTTTTAGGTGATAAAACCTTAAAATACATAAAAAAAGATTTAGTTACGCCTGTTGCTTTTCCAAGTGGAAGCTTTGAAAAAGGTAATGTTTTGATTTATGTTTCCAATTCAGAAAGAGATTATTCATATATTTCTAAGGAATTTAAAATACCTGCTAATGAAATGCATTATGATAAAAGACTATTGGTTATTGCTTCAATAGACAGCGAAGAAATAATGCCGATAATAAAGCAGAATTTTAAATATGAAGGGAAAACAGAAGAATTAATAGATACCATCTATGAGAGAAAATCCATATCAATAATAAGAAAAGATAGGTATATCATAGTAAAGGTCGATACTCAGATAATGTCCTTTGATACGGATAGAGATAAAGAAATTGTAATTCTTGCAGATGATAATGGAATAAAATATTTTATTCATGATGATAAGGAAGACAATAGCTTTGAGATAACCTTAAACAAAAAGGTTTTTAATGGATACTGCGATAAAGAAAAAATTCAGGATATGAATCTAAAAAAACTCATTCATCATAGTATATATGAATCAATTATAAGAGGTGGAGCATTAACTGATTTTAAAGATACAAAGGTTTTCATTTCCAGTGAAACAATTAAAGTTAAGGATGTTCTGTATAATGTTATCTCATTTGATGAGGAAGATAGTCTGATAAAAAGAATTATCGATGATAATTTAAAATATAATAAGATATTATGTAAGGTATCAGAAGATATGTACGGCAGTATACAATACAATAGTTTCAGATTGTGGGGAAATGAAGGTAAATTTAGAGAGCTGGAAAAACTCCTTCAAAAAGGCAGTGCTACCAATGCAACTATTTTATTGACGGGTGAAAGTGGAACTGGAAAGACATACTTGGCAAAAGAAATACATAATTGCAGCAAAAGGAAGGATAAGCCTTTTGTTCATATAAATTGTGCTGCTATAGCGTATCATCTATTGGAAAGTGAGTTGTTTGGATATGAAGAAGGTGCTTTTACAGGAGCTAAAAAAGGCGGTAAAGAAGGATTGCTTGACATGGCATTCGGCGGCACGCTATTTCTGGACGAAATAGGTGAAATACCGCTGACACTTCAGGGTAAACTGCTGGAAGTAATGCAAAGTAAGACGTTTTATCGTGTAGGCGGTACAAAAAAACACAAGGTTGATGTAAGATTTATTGCAGCAACAAACAAGAATCTGGCAGAAATGGTAAAGGAGAAGAGATTCAGAGAAGATTTATACTATAGGATAAATGTATTTCCAATTGAGATACCTCCGCTAAGGGAAAGATTAGATTGTATACACTCTATAATATCAGACATTCTTCCTGAAATATGTGAAAGGCTTGAGATAGAACCTGTTTTGATAGGGTATCAGACTCTGGAAAAAATCAAGGAATATCCATGGCCTGGGAATATTCGAGAACTGGAAAATGTATTGGAAAAGGCTGCCATATTATGTGATAAAAAAATAATACCTCCAGATGACATAATATTGCCTGAGCATGATAAGTTTGCGTTAAAACCGATGACTTTAAAAGAATTGAAAGAAAATTGTGAGAAACTGGCAATACGAAATGCATTAGATTTATTCCATGGAGATAAATTCAAGGCGGCTCAGTATTTAGATATAGGAAGGACTGCAATTTTTGATAAGATAAAGAAATATGCCATCATATATGAGGGGATAGAAGAAAATGATTTTAGATAATATTAAAGATAGAATTGAAAACTTTCGTGGCAAGATAGGTATTTATTACATAGATTTAAATAGTGGTGAAAGTTGCTTTGCCGGAAATTGCGATGTTTTTTTTGCCTCCGGATCAGTGAAGATCATCACTCTTCTTGAGGCATTTGAATGGATAGAGGCTGAAAAAGCCAGCAAAGACAGTAAATATATTCTTAAAAAGAGCGACTATATAGGGAACAAAGAAAAAAGAATAAAGACGTTCGGTGCACTAGAATATCTTCATGAAGGCACGGAATTGACACTGGAAGATTTATATAGTTTAAGCACTTCAGTAAGTGATAACATAGCTTTCAATATATTATACAGAATGTTTGGAGAGGAAGAAATAAATAAAACTTTGGATATGCTTGGATTTCCTAAGACCAGACTTCACAGGGCAATTCTGGACAAGGAAAAGATAGACAAGGGCATAGAAAACTATGTTTCCATAAAAGAAATGGCCAGTCTGTTTTACAGAATGTATAAAGGACAAATTATATCAAATAGAGCAAGCCTTGAAATGCTTGAAATATTAAGAGAACATCAACAAAACAGCATTATTCCTTATTACTTTGATGAAGAGCTTCCTATTGCTCACCAGACTGGAATAGACGATAATTTGATAATGGATATGGGTATTATTTATAGTGAAAATCCATTTATTTTATGTATGGCAGCTGAGGATTCTAATACAAGGAATGCAGAAAGTATAATGAGAGATATTACACTTTTGTGCTACAAAAACTCAAATAAATCCGGAAAAGCGAACTGAGTCCGGATAAACGAAATAAACAGAAAAGAATTGTGTAGATGTACGAATAAAAATGCGTAAATTTACACAATTTTTTTTAAAATTATGTTGGCACATAATTTGCTTGTATTCTATTGATATTAATCAAGGCTTATTTAACAAATATATAGGAGGGTTCAAATGGAAAGTGTAAATAAGAAGAGAAAGTTTAATATGCCTGATACCTTAATAATTGTAGCTGTTGTGGTTTTAGTCATGGCAATATTGTCATGGGTCATACCATCAGGTACATATGATTATCAAGATCAGGATGTTAACGGAAGAATTAGAAGTGTAGCTATTGATGGAACTTATCATGAAGTTGATAAGTCGGAAGTATCACCTACAGGTTTTTTAGGGTTATTCGCAGCTTTCTATAGAGGCTGTGTTGATGCTGCAGATATTATTTTTGTAATTTTATGCTGTTGTGGTACTTTTGGAGTAATGGTAAAAACGGGTGCCTTCCACTCAGGAATAGGATCACTGCTCAAACGACTAGGTAATAAAGGATTGATATTAGTACCTATACTGATGATAATTTTTGGTTTAGGTGGATCAATTTTCGGTATGGCCAGTGAATTCTATGGCTTTTATCCACTTATTATTGGCTTAGGAATAGCAATGGGTTACGATGCAATGTTTGGTTTTGCAGTTATAGCCTGTGGTGAGTTTGTAGGATTTATGGGTGCTACATTGAATCCTTATACAGTAGGTGTAGCTCAGAATGTTTCTCAAGTAGAGTTATATTCCGGAACTTGGTACAGAGCTATTTGTTTAGTTGTATTTATGACAATTACAATAGTGTATGTAATTAGATATGCTAAAAAACTATCTAAAGATCCTAAATCATCAGTTGTTTATGGAGAAAAGTCAATACATGAATTTGCAGAAGGAGATTTGGATTCATATGAGTTTACTACATCTGACTTATTAGTAATCATAGACATTGCAGTAACATTAGTGATTTTAATGCTAGGACTTATGAAATGGGGGTGGGACTATCCTCAGCTATGCGGGCTATTTTTAATCATGTCCATGGTTGGTGCCGGAATCAAGAAATGGTCGCCAAACAAATGGTGTGCTGAGTTCATAGACAGTGCAAAAACAGTGGTATGGGGCTGTATACTTACTGGTGTTGCTAAGGGTATTGTAGTAGTAATGAAAGATGCTATGATAATGGATACTGTTATTTTCCATCTATCGAATCTGTTAAAAAATGCACCAAGCGGGATATCAGCTCAATTGATGCTTATTGTTCAAACTTTAATAAACTTCTTTATTCCATCCGGTTCAGGTCAAGCAGTTGCTACAATGCCTATCATGGCCCAGCTTGCTGATATTATTGGTGTAACTCGACAAACAGCAGTGCTTGCATTCCAGTTTGGTGATGGCTTATCAAACATTTTCTGGCCCACAGCTGACATCGTTATCATCTGCGGATTGGGTGGTATCAAACTTGAAAATTGGTATAAATGGTTTACTCCGCTGTTCTTAATGCTACTTGGAGCTCAAATGATTATGCTTGAAATCGCAGTATTGATAGGATATTGATAGTATAATGAAAATACTTATGTCGAGCCCTCAACTTATTAATATGGGGCTCGGCAAATTCTACAATTTGGAGAATGAAATGGATGTGGATAAAATAATCAAAAAATATAACCTTGATAAGGAAATAATAGAAATAAGAAGACATATTCATCAAAATCCAGAGCTGTCTGAAATGGAATATGAAACTGCAAAATATATTTGTAAGAAGTTGGAAGAGTGGAATATCGAATATATAAAAGGAATTGCAGACACTGGTGTAGTCGCAATTGTTAGTGGCAATCAAACTGGCAATACTGTTGCGCTTAGAGGAGATATGGATGCTTTACCAATTGACGAAAAAACTAATCTTGACTTTGCATCTATAAGCAAAGGCATAATGCATGCTTGTGGTCATGATTCTCATGTTTCGATTTTATTAATAACAGCAAGAATAATTAACTTGTTAAAAGATGAATTGAAAGGAAATGTGAAATTTTTCTTTCAGCCTGCTGAAGAAACTATTGGCGGCTCATCAAGAATGATAAATGACGGATGTATGGAAAATCCTAAAGTAAACTATGTATTGGGACTACATGTCGACCCTGCATATGATACTGGTATGGTGGGTATAAGGTACGGAAAAATGTATGCGGCCTCTGACATGATAGATTTAAACATAAAAGGTAAAAGTGCCCATGGTGCACATCCCAATGAAGGAATTGATACTATTGCTATTGCAGCCAACATTATAAATACAGTACAGACAGTAATAAGCAGGAATGTTTCTCCTTTAAACTCTGCAGTATGTACTTTCGGAATGATAAAAGGAGGTACTGTTAGAAATCAAATCGCTGATAATACAAGCCTTAAAGGTATAATCAGGACATTGGATCAAGAAACAAGACTGAGCGTACGTGAAAAAATAAGAGCAATTTGCGAGAGCATAGGCGAAGTAATGGGAGCACAAATTGAATTCAATGTGACTGAAAGCTATAGTCCACTCATTAATAATGATGTAGTTACTAGAGTGGTAGAAATGAATGCTAAGCTTATTGTTGGTGAAAAAAATGTAGTATTGGAAGAGTACCCTGATTTAAGTTGTGAGGATTTTTCCTATTTTGCAATGACTAAACCTGCGTGTTATTTTCATTTGGGTTGCCATAATCCACAAAATGAGACTATGGTAGACTTGCACCATCCACAATTTACTATTGATGAAAATTGCATGATGCTTGGGGTAAAGCTTCAAGTTAAAAATGTTATTTCATTGCTTAATGAAGGAGCGTAAATTTATAATATGTGTAATGAAAAAGGAAATTTGGTAAAATTAGTCGAAATGGACAATGAATTTATTATATATCTAAAATATGCAACGACTGATAATTTTACTGGTCAAAAGATATATAATTCAGGTGAATGCTGGATAGATAAACATACTGCAGAAATATTAATAAAAGCCAAGAACATATTTAAGGTTGCAGGTTATAGGGTGAAAGTCTGGGATGCATACAGACCTATAAGTGCACAGGCTAAGTTTTGGGAAATAATGCCTAATAATGATTTTGTAGCAAAACCACCTGATATGAGAAAGTTAAAAAAGTTCAGACCAACCCATATGAATGGTCTTTGTGTAGATATTACTTTAACTGATTTGGATGGAAATGATATAGCTATGCCATCTGAGTTTGATGATATGACAGAAAGAGCCTCTCTTAATTGTATAAAGACTTCAGAAGAAGGAAGAAAGAATGCAACATATTTGAAAGAAGTTATGGAAAGCGTTGGTTTTTTGGCTTATGATAAAGAATGGTGGCATTTCTATGATGTAAGTACTGAACCAACACCGTTTATGGATTTTCAGATTTAATATAAAATCATGTCAACTGTATAAATAAAATAAAAAGCGATTCTCATGTGAGGACCGCTATTTTTTGTAAGAAAATCCGCATTAAATGTAGGATTTTATTTAATAGATATAATATAAATTTGAAATAAAAATAATTTTATAGTCAAAGTATAATTGACTTTTATCATGTATTAAAGTACAATCTTTATATAAAAAGACATCGAGGTTAATATGAAAAAGTTATTACTATTATTTATTTTGTCTACAGCAATACTAACAGCATGTTCAGGTCCTGAGAAGGTTGAGGATATAGACAACAATCCTTCAGATATCGTCTATGATGATAAGACTGAACAAAAGGTTTATGAAGAAGTGACAGAGGTTTTCGATGCAGTTAAAGTATATGATGAATCAGCCATCAAGAAGCAATTCGGTGAAGGATTTCTTGATTATTTTATAGGAGATTCAGAGTCGTTAAAACTTCTGACCGGTAAAATGGAATACAAGGTTAACTCTATTGAACTTAATGATTCTAAGGATAGAGCTTATGTAGAAATGAGTATTACAGGAGTAGATACGGCAAAGATAATGTACGAAATTCTCATGTTCAACAATGGTTTTCCGGGTATGATTAACAACAACAAAAAAATTGAAGAAGTAAGAAAGGATCTCACTGTAAACGTAGTAAACAGAAATATAAACAACACAATGGAAAATACCATTAATATTACAGTTAAAAAGGAAGGCTTTAACTGGGAAATTGTGAATGACGTCATGATAAGAGAAGCCATAGTAGGAAGCAGCATATCATACGACACCATTTATATGAAAGTTTCTGAAAATATTATGAATGTAAGAAAGACTGTATCTGAATTATACGACATTGAAAGACCTAATATTTCATTAGAAGAGTATACAAACAAGAAGTTAACTGAATTTTGTGAAAATTACTTAAGTGAGCATATAAATGATTATCCGTTTTCAGAAGCCTTTAGATAATGAAGATTAAATTATATTTAATAGTCATGTGATTTTAGCAGACAAATACTATAAACCCAATATGCAAAAAGCAATTCTCAATGAGGGTTGCTTTTTTATTGCTTCACGTAGCTAAAAAAATATATTAATGAAATTTGCATATAAATAAGTAAAGTTATGCATGTTTTATTAATGTTTTGACCAATTGCAAGTTTTAATTTGAAATTTGGCGTTTTTCCATTTTTCGACAAGTTCTTATGAAATTAAATTTTTAAAAAATGCAACAAAATATTGGGAAAACGTAAAACTAATAAATTAGTAACGTTTGCATGAAATATACATTTGACATTCCTTCAAAAATATATTAAAATTGTGCAAATGTTCAGAATAAATTTCATAAAAGGAGAGTAATTATGATACGCAAAAAACTAGCTTTATTATTATCAGTTACACTTATTGCAGCAACTGCATTTACAGCTTGCAGCAGCCAAAGTGCCCCTGCAGAACCAGACAAGGCAGCAACAGAAAAAAATGAAGGGGACGAGTCAAAGGAAATAAACAGAAGTGAATACTTCATTACTGTTGCAACAGGTCCCACAAGCGGTTTGTATTATCCCATTGGAGGAGCTTTCTCCAGTGTGTTTCAAAATAAATTAGGTTACAAGTCATCAGCTCAGGCAACAGGAGCTTCTGTTGAAAATATTAATCTCATTTTGACAGGAGATGCTGAACTTGCAATAACAATGTCTGACTCAGTTGCTCAGGCATACGGCGCATTCGGTGCATTTGAAGGCAAAAAACCTGCAGAAGACTTAAGATGTATACTGGGTCTTTATCCGAACTATGTGCAGCTGGTAACCACAAAGGATACTGGAATCACAAAATTTGAAGATCTTAAGGGTAAAAAAGTAGGCATTGGAGCTCCTAATTCAGGGGTTGAACTCAATGCGAGAATGATGTACGAAGCTCATGGCATGACTTATGAGGACAGCAAAGTTGATTACCTGAACTACGGTGAAGCAATAGATCAGATGAAAAACGGTTTGGTTGATGCAGTATTTGTAACAAGCGGAATTCCTAATGCAACTGTTATGGAACTTGGAACTTCAGCAGACATAGTTGTTGTTCCAATAGAAGGTGAAGGACTTAATAATCTTACAGAAAAATATCCGTTCTTTGTGCCTGAGGTTATTCCTGCGGACACATATGGAACAGATACGGATGTAAACACAGTTGCTGTAAGAAACATAATGCTTGTTAGCAAAGATCTTCCTGATGAAGTTGTATATGACCTTACAAAGGGTATATTTGACAACATAGAGGACATCAAGGCTTCTCATGCAACAGCAGCAAAGCATATATCTCTTGAAAATTCTCACATAGGAGTTGAAATTCCTTTCCATCCAGGAGCAATTAAATACTATGAGGAACAAGGCATTAAATAATGAAAAATAAAAAGAACCTGCTGGATAAAAGCAATGAACATAGCTTTAACTACGGCAGTGAAGGGATGAAGCGTACAGCTTCATCCCCAATAAAAATTCTTATAACAATATTTGTTTTAGCAGTTGTTTTGTTTGCAGGAACAAGACGTATAAAAGTTTTAACTATCTCTCATCAAATTACAGGTGAAGTTTATCTTAAGACAATAGTGCATGAAAAAGACATAATTGAATATTCGTGGATTCATTCCTTTGAACACATACCATGGAACGAAGAATACACAGTAACAAAAAACAACCAGTTAATGCTTAACAGCATTTCAGTTGCTGGTTTTGGAGCCGGAATCCCGGAAAATAAGGGTGAGGTTTCAGTAGAAAACGGAATTATATATATGAGAAATATCAATCAGATATTTAATGAAATAAATTGGATTAATTCAAATACAGCGCTTGCGCAAATAGGGCTTAACGGCAGCATACTCATTGAGGGAAGCAGCTTGCCGCACCATGAGCCATGCATTTTACAAGTAAAGGAGAAAAATATTTTATGGCCAATTCGCTAGACAACAAGAATATAGCAGTTGAAGATAAGCAAACGGAAATACTTGAGAAGTTTGACAAGGAATCCAAAACAAGAAAACTTGAAAATAAGAATTTGGCAAAATTCATATACTGGACTGCAATAATAATAGCTTTATACCATTTTACAACATCCTTCATAGGATATCCCGCAACTCATAAGCATAGATCTCTGCACGTTGCTATGATGCTTTTTATGACATTCTTTCTCTATCCTGCCACAAACAAGAGCAGCAGGAAGAAGGCAACTTGGTACGATGTGGTTTTCGCAATAATGTCTGTTGCGGTTGCTGCATATGTTTGGTTTGATTACGAGAATTTTATCAACAGAATGGGTATGCCTAACACCATGGACATTATTATGGGAACAATGCTCATAATTACTGTTCTTGAGGCTTCAAGAAGAATTTCAGGATGGCCTCTGGTAATTTTAAGCCTGTTGTTTATTCTTTACGGTTTGTTCGGCAAGGACATGCCGGGAATTTTCACTCACAGGGGATACAACTGGACGAAACTGGTTAACCACATTTTCATAAACACAGAAGGAATTTACGGTACAAGCGTAAATGTTGCTGCAAGCTATATATTCCTTTTCATATTATTTGGTTCAGTAATGAATAAGTCGGGCATGGGACAGTTTTTCAATGACATAGCACTTGCTCTTGCTGGGCATACAAAGGGAGGACCTGCAAAGGTTGCTGTAATTGCCAGCGGGTTTTTGGGAAGCATCAATGGTTCAGCCGTAGCAAATGTTGTTACTACAGGTGCGTTCACAATTCCTCTTATGAAAAAAACGGGATACAGCAAAGAATTTGCAGGCTCTGTAGAGGCCACTGCATCAGTTGGAGGACAGCTTCTTCCTCCTATTATGGGTGCTGCTGCATTCATTATGGCAGAAATGCTTGGGGTGAAATACGGGGTTATAGTAGTAAGCGCTGCTATTCCTGCACTTCTTTATTATTTTGGAATAATGGTGCAGGTTCAATTAAGAGCCAACAAGAACAACCTGATTGGTGTTCCCAAGGAAGAGCTGCCAAAGGTCAGCGATGTTATGAAGACCAGAGGACACCTGATAATACCAATAATATTTCTGTTATACATGCTTCTTTTCAGCGGTAAGACAGTTATATTCTCAGCGTTCCTTACAATTGTTGTGACCATAGCAATAAGCATGATGAAGAAGGAAACAAGAATGAGCATTAAGGACCTCATGGATGCCTTTGAAGAAGGAACACGCTCTACAGTATCGGTTGCAGTTGCATGCGCTGTTGTTGGAATAATCATTGGGGTGGTTAGCCTTACAGGTTTCGGGCTGAATATGGCAAATGCCATCATACTTCTTGGTAAATCAAACCTCATGGCAACTCTTGTACTTACAATGGTTACATGTATGATACTTGGAATGGGACTTCCTTCAATACCTGCGTACTTGATCACTGCAACAATGGCAGCCCCTGCTCTCATTCAGCTTGGAGTTCCTGACATAGCAGCTCACATGTTCGTGTTCTACTATGCAATGTTTGCAAACCTGACACCACCTGTTGCTCTGGCATCATTTGCAGCTGCAGGAATATCAGGTGGAGACCCGATGAAGACAGGGCTTCAGTCAGTGAAGCTTGCACTTGCAGGATTCATTGTACCGTATATGTTTGTTTACAACACATCATTGCTTCTTATTGATACCACACCTATGATAGCAATACGTGTAATAATAACTTCTATGATTGGCGTGTTTATGATAGGAGCTTCAGCAGAAGGATATCTAAACGGAAAAATCAATTTCGTTTTAAGGATTGCTGCATTTGCAGGATCGCTTCTTCTAATAACTGAAAATGTGTACCAGGACATTATCGGATTTGCCATATTGGCTGTGATAATTGCTATCCAAAAATATAAAAATAATAAGTCAGCAAAGTAATATAATTAAAACAGCGATTCTATAATGAATCGCTGTTTTTTAATAATATGTTACATGTGTTTTGCTTTTCCTATTTTGCACTATCAAAACTACACGTTGTATATTTATTTTAACATTTAAAAAAAATTAATGTAATATTTTTTAAAAAAATTATTTCCAAAATAATACTTTTATTCTTCTCCAGATATTTCTCCTACAGGCATAGTGATTTCACCTATTTTAAATTTTTCTCTTATTCTGGATTCAATGCTATCCATAAGTTCGGGATTTGCAAGAAGAAATTCTTTGGCGCTTTCCCTTCCTTGTCCTATTCTGTTGCCTTCGTATGAATACCAGGATCCTGATTTGTTGATTATTTCAGTTTCTGCTCCCAAGTCAACAATACAGCCTTCTCTTGATATTCCTCTGCCGTAAATTATATCAAATTCTGCTTGTTTGAATGGTGGAGCCACTTTGTTCTTCACTATTTTAACTCGGGTCCTGCTTCCGAAAACATTGTCGCCTTTTTTCAATGTTTCAATTTTTCTTACGTCAAGGCGCATTGAAGCATAAAATTTCAAGGCCTTTCCTCCTGTTGTAACTTCAGGGTTACCAAACATTATTCCTATTTTTTCACGAAGCTGATTTATGAATATGGCTACAGTATTGGACTTGTTTATTGCACCAGCTAACTTTCTTAAAGCCTGGGACATAAGTCTTGCCTGTAATCCCATGTGGGAATCTCCCATGTCTCCTTCAATTTCAGCTTTTGGAACTAAGGCTGCAACAGAGTCAACAACTATTACATCTATAGCTCCGCTTCTTACAAGAGCTTCTGCTATTTCAAGTGCTTGTTCGCCTGTGTCAGGCTGAGAAATTATCAATTCGTCTATTTTAACACCGAGTTTCTTTGCATATCCCGGATCCAAAGCGTGTTCTGCATCTATAAATGCAGCTGTTCCGCCCTTTTTTTGTGCTTCTGCTATAATATGCAATGAGACTGTTGTCTTTCCTGATGATTCTGGTCCATATATCTCTATGATTCTTCCTTTTGGAACCCCGCCGATACCTGTTGCAATATCAAGGGGCAATGCACCTGTAGATATGGCTTCTATATCAAGCTTTGCATTTTGTCCCAGTTTCATTATTGAACCTTTTCCATATTGCTTTTCTATCTGAGCAAGTGCCAGTTCAAGGGCTTTTTCTTTTTCCATTATTACCTCTTCCTTATGTCGCGCAGTTTGCTGACAAGTTAGTTTGTGTCTTATTAAATTAAAAAGTAGATATGAATTATTCTTATCTACATCTTATATTAACATTTTTCAGAACTTAATGTAATATTTTATTTTATATTTTTTAGAAGATATAGTATTTAATTTTGATTTATCCTCCATACAGTCTGCAGAGCATTATGGCAAATTAACAAAAAAATTGCAGCATGGCTGCAATTTTTAATATACTAGGAAAGTTCTCATTCCTAGTATATTAAAAACGGGGATACTCAGTTAAAACGCGAATGCGTTTTAACGCCGAAGGGGGACATAGGTCCCCCTAGCGGAGTTGCGGAGCAACTTTTTTATTGTTCGTTAACAACCAATACAGGGCACGGAGCATCTGATATAACTCTTTGGGTAACTGAGCCTACAAAAAACCTCTCAAATTTTGAAAAGCCTCTTCTTCCCATTACAATCATATCGTAATTTTCATCTCTGGCAACTTTAATAATTTCTTCATCAACTGTTCCAAGAAGAAACTTTTTATCATAAGTAATATTGTCAAGATTAAGTTTCTTGAGCGTATCTTCAAGCAATTTACTGTCAATTCCTTTTATAATATCAAGCATTTCATTTAGTTCCGGATCCCAGAAAGGTTCATATTCATACACCTTAATTGGAATTGGATTTATAGAAACAGTTATAAAAGTAAGACTTCCTCCTAGTTTTCTGGCAATGTCAACAGCCTTGGCAGCGGCTTTGTTTGAAGCTTCGGAGCCGTCAATGGGTACTAGTATTTTTTCCATTTTACCCTCCTTAGGAATAAATTTTATTTCCATTAAACTTATACCCATTCATATGACTGCTAATCAATTTTAGTCAACATTAACAATTTGATAATTATCTTTTTTAACAAAAAATATTCCAATATTTTGATTTTATGTTATAATTCATAAAGGTAATAGCTAAAGTCGGAGGACTTATGAAAAAGGCATCAATAGGAAGATTGTACTTGATGTATGGATTGTTTTCAATATTTTGCAACCTGGCACATCCAATAACGCCCACAATGTTCATAGAAAAGAACTTTGCCGATTACTTGTTCGGTGTGTCATATGCAGCCATGTCGCTCAGTTATTTTGCAGGTTCACTTGTTTTTGGAAGCATAGGAGACAGCATGGGACGAGTGAAGACCATGGCTTTTGTAATGCCTGTGTATGCATTGTCACAGTTTGTTTTCGGAGTGACTGATTCTGCTGTGATTACAGTGATTGCAAGGCTTGTGGCAGGATTTTTCAGCGCTGGGGTCTTTGTGTGCAGCCTGGCGTACCTTGTTGACCTCACCACAGAAGAAGACAGAGGAGTTCACATGTCTTACTACGTTGCATGTAATTCAGTGGGTGCAGCATTTGGATATTTTATAGGTGGAATTATTGGCAATGTTTCAATTTTGACTGTCATAACACTTCAGACAGTTACCATAGTTATATGCGGTATAATAACCTACATGCTGCTTGAAGAAACAAGCATGGGAACTTCAAGATTTTCATTGAATATTTCTATAAATCCATTTAAGTCATACAACAATATTGCAGGGAAAATGCCAAGAATACTCACAACATTCTTGTTTGCTGTATTTTTGACTTCATTTGCCACAACAGCCTATGACAATGCTTTTAATTATTACTTGAAAGATGCTCTAGGACTTGGGTCTTCATACAACGGTATAATAAAAGCAGTTATAGGAATTATAACTCTTGTAGTTAATTTTACTATAAACATTTATATAGTAAAACATACACAGACTAGAAAATCGCTGATTGTTGTATTGCTGTTGTGTGGAATTTCAGCAATAGCTGTTCCGTTCATTTCAGGAATGTATCCGTTTTTTGCAGGCAACATATTATTTTTCATGTTTAATGCAATTTACTTGCCTATACAACAGGATATTGTAACAAATGGTCAGGGATCAAGAACAAGCGGCCTCATATCCGGGATATTCAACGCAGTCAGGGCAATAGGAATGATTTTCGGCTCATTGTTTTCAGGTTTTATTTATGAGTGGGGAAACAAGCTTCCGTTTATTGCATCCTCAATAGTGTTTTTTATTAGCGTTGGAATTTCTGTTATTAACTTAGAGCAATACAAATTGAAATCTGCGGAGTGATTATGAATTTACAATTAAAAATTATATTGGTCACAATGTTTTTTGTTATTTTAATAAGTTTGCAGTTCACATTGAACAAAATACTTTTGACTTTAAAGGAAATAAAGGCGATTTTACTTGTCAAAAAAGATAGATAAGAATAATTTATGAAAATTCAACCATAATACTTCTATAATACAAGGAGGAAATTATGGCTGAAAAAAAGAAAAAAGAACCAACACCTGAAGACATAATGAAAATGGAGATTGCCGCAGAACTGGGCCTCATGGAAAAAGTGGCAGAATTGGGTTGGGGAGGACTTACTGCCAAAGAAACAGGCAGAATTGGCGGACTGATGACTGCCAAGAAAAAGCAAAGGAAAAAATAAAAATGCAAAATAAAAGCTATAAGGAATTCTCGCAAATTTATGATTTGCTCATGGATGACATAAATTACGAAAAATGGACATCCTTCATAATTGAAAAAATAGATGGCAGCAGAAAAATACTTGAAGCTGCCTGTGGTACAGGAAGCATTACCCGATTATTGGCTGAAGCTGATATAAAGGTAACTGCTTTTGACCTGTCTGAGGACATGCTCATGCGCGCCTATGAGAAGCTGGGCAGAAATCCCGGAGTGAAGCTTCTTAATCAAGATATGACAAATTTTAAAATTGACGACAGGTTTGAAGCATGTGTATGCTGCTGTGACGGAATTAATTATCTTACAGAAAATCAAACTGCATTGTTTTTCAAGAATGTGCATGATCATTTGAACCAGGGCGGAAAATTCATCTTTGACATGAGCACTGAATACAAGTATGAAACCATGTTCAATGAAACATATGTCTACGATGACGGTGAAGTTTTTTATGTTTGGGAAAATATGTCTGATGAATGCAGCAATAAAATTGACATGGAAATTAATTTTTTTGTAAAGGATTCATCAGATAAATATTCAAGAATAACGGAAGAACAGACACAGTATGTTCATACAATAAAAAATATTGTTGACATGCTTAAATCAGAAGGTTTCTCCAACATAAAAATATACGATGATTACAACAATGGATCTGGTGTCTTACCTGAGGAATCTTTGCGTGCAGTTTTTTGCGGTGAAAAATTATAGCTAAGAAAGAGAGATATTATGGACTACATGATAAGAGCAATAGATGAGAAAAAAACATTCAGAATATTCATGGTAAAATCAACTGATACAGTTGAAGAAGCAAGGCTTCACCACAACACTTCCCCCACAGCATCTGCAGCCCTTGGAAGGACATTGACTGCTGGACTCATGATGGGATATATGTTGAAAAATGAAAAAGACAGGCTGACTATTAACATTAATGGAGGAGGACCCATTGGAACATTGCTAGTGGTTTCTGACAACCAGGGTCATGTAAAGGGCTATGTTGAAAACCCCGACGTTAATTTGGATTTGAAGGAAAACGGAAAGTTAAATGTTGGAGGGGCCGTAGGAACAAACGGAAAAATTACAGTTTTAACTGACATAGGAATGAAGGAACCATACGGAGGAAGCACAGACCTTACAACAGGAGAAATAGGCGAAGACATAGCATCTTATTACTGGATTTCTGAACAACAGCAGTCTGCTGTTGCATTGGGAGTGCTGGTTGATGTGGACTATCACATAAAGTCGGCTGGAGGATTCATAGTGCAGCCTCTTCCATTCATTGAGGAAGAAGATCTTGCAAAGTTAGAAAATGCATTGGGCAAAATGAAATCAGTGTCAGATTACTTCGACAATGATGATGATGTTGAAGACATTGCACGAAAAATATTTTCTGATTTTGAAATAGAAATTACCGGCAAAATACCTGTGAGGTTCAAATGTGACTGCTCTGAAGAAAGAATGGCTTCAGCTCTGATATCCTTAGGAAAAGAAGAACTGAAGGATATAATAGAAGAAGACCAGAAAATTGAAACAGTGTGCCATTTCTGCAACAAAAAGTATTTGTTTGAAGGCGAAAAGCTGGTAAATTTATTTGAAAACCTTAAGTAGCATTTAACATTAATGGAATCCGGGATATCCCGGATTCCATTTTTTTGATAAACTAATTTTCCACATCGTAGGGGCGGATTTGTGTCCGCGCGGGGTTATACGGGAGGACACGAGGTCCTGCCCTACGCACTATGATTTCAAATTCACTGATAATTCCAAAATTATTTAAGTAACTATCGTACAAAAATCTGTGTTAACCCGTATTCAGTCTTATGACAAACTTAATTTTCCACATCGTAGGGACGGATCTTGTGTCCGCCCGGGGTTATTATACGGGAGAGCGCAAGACTCTCCCCTACGTGCTATGACTTCAAATTCATCGATAATTTAAAATTAATTTAAATAACTCTTACTTAAATTCGGGATATCCCGGATTTTTTTAAAAATTTATTTGTATATAATCTTATTTCAAGATTAAAACTCATTTTTTGGACAGGAACTACATAATATTATATATGAGTTTAAAAAGCGGTAACATTTAAAGGTTTTGACTCATAAAACATGACAAATGGTAAAATTCACAACCGTTTAATTAACTAATCGATATTGAATTATTCAAGAAAATCATTTATAATTAAATAAAAAATATTTATGCAAGTTCAATAATAAAATTGAAATGAAAGAAGTATATCAGGAGGTTTATGGTGAAATATTTGGCTAAAGATGATCAAAAATGCATTCAGTGCGGAACATGCGAAGAAGTGTGTTCAAGTGCCTATTTTAAAACTAAAGACAGATTGAAATCCTGCATTCAAATTAACAAAGAACAGGGAAAGCCGGAAATCAGCGTGTGTAGCCAGTGCGGAAAATGCATCGATATTTGTCCGGTAATGGCAATAACAAGGGACAAGCAGGGAGTAGTAAGAATAAACAAGAAAATTTGTGTTGGGTGTTTCATGTGCGTAGGATTTTGCCCTGAATTGTCCATGAGGCAGCATGATGATTATATTGAACCGTTCAAATGCATAGCTTGTGGATTATGTGCAAAAAAATGTCCGACAGGAGCTATAAGCATTGCTGAAAAAGATGATTCACAATCACAGGAACTTAAGCTTGATAAACTTTTTAATAAATAGGAGCGAATATGGATATTAAAGTTTTAAGAGATAATCATAAGCTGTTGGCGGAATATAAGTATGAACTTGGGAAAATCGACAAGGGATACACCGGCAGATCACTTTTTGTAAATGTTTCAGAAAATAAAATAGAGTCAAAACCCGTAAGCCAGATGATGAAAGATAAATTTGTAGGAGGCAAGGGCTTTGGACTCTGGTATTTATGGAATGCTACAACACCTTCAACAAAGTGGAACGACCCTGAAAATGAAATAATAATTTGTGGCGGACCGGTTTGCGGCATTACCCAGTACCCTGGTGCAGGAAAATCTCTTGTTTGTAGTATTTCACCTGCTACAGACATGCCAATTGATTCAAATGTGGGAGGATATTTTGGCCCTCTATTGAAGTTCTCAGGATGGGATGCCCTTGAATTGCAGGGAAAATCAGAAAAGGATATAATAATTGTTATTGACGGCAACAATGGCACCGTATCAATAGAAGAAGCACCTTTAGAAGCAGTTGACGGTCATGTTCTTGGAGAACAGCTTACAGAAATGTATGCTGATAACGAAGAAGACAAAAGAAACGTAGCAGTTGTAACTGCCGGAAGCGGTGCTGAACACACACGCATGGGTCTTTTGAATTTTACTTTCTATGATCCGCGAAGAAAGGTTGCCAGATTAAAACAAGCAGGCCGCGGAGGTATAGGAACAGTATTCAGAGATAAAAAAATAAAGGCTCTTGTTGTAAAATTCAGCTCAGTGAAGGGAGATTTGAACAATCCTTTTGACCAGGGAATACTTAACAGAACAGGAATAAAGCTTCACAAAGAAGTTCATGATCTTGACCCTAAGCAAAACAACATGAGGAAAATAGGAACTGCAAATATTATTGAGGTAATGGATGAATATGACTTGCTTCCTGTTATGAACTATCAGTATGGAAGCCATCCTGACACTCAAAAAATTAAATCTACAGTATTCATAGACAAGTACATTACTCAGGGAGTTCAAGACGGATGCTGGTACGGCTGTTCTTTAGCATGTGCAAAGGCAGCAGACAATTTTTTACTGAAAACCGGACCATACAAAGGACATAAGGTTACAGTGGATGGACCTGAATATGAAAATGCAGCTGGTCTTGGATCAAACTGCGCAATTTTTGATCCGGAAGGAATTTTGGAACTCAACTTCTATTGTGACACTTACGGCATTGACACAATTTCATTTGGTACTGCTACGGCATTTGCAATGGAATGTTATGAAAGAGGAATAATAAATAAGGAAATAACAGGAGGTCTTGAACTTAATTTCGGGAACTTCTATTCAGCCGCTGAGCTTCTCCACCAGATGTCAAAGGGCGAAGGCTTTGGTGTTGTTGTAGGTCAGGGAATTCACAGAATGAAGAAGCTTTTTGTTGAACAGTACGGAGCAGATGCTGATTTCTTGTTTGACATAGGAATGGAGCAAAAAGGTCTTGAATATTCAGAATACGGTTCAAAAGAATCACTGGCTCAGCAGGGTGGTTACGGCTTAACAAACAAGGGACCTCAGCACGATGAAGCATGGCTCATATTTATGGACATGGTTAACAACCAGATACCTACATTTGAAGACAAGGCAGAAGCACTGCATTATTTCCCTATGTTCAGAACATGGTTTGGCCTTTACGGTCTGTGCAAGCTTCCATGGAACGATATAGCTCCTGCAAACAACAAGTTCACATCAGAACCTGCAAAAATTCCTGAACATGTGCAAAATTATCTGGACATAGTGTATGGAGTGACAGGAAAAAGACTTGGAACAGCCGACATGGTGAGAGAATCCGAAAGAGTTTACAACTTCCAGAGAATATTCAACATAAGATTGGGCAAGGGATTGAGAGAAAATGATAAAACTCCTTACCGTTCAATGGGACCTGTTACAAAAGAAGAATATGAATCAAGACAGGAAAGATATGACACGCAATTAAAAGAAAAAATTGGGTATGATATAACTGGAAAAACTACTGAAGAAAAAATGATAGTATTAAGAAGCTACAGAGAAGACCAGTATGAAAAGCTAACAGATGCAGTATACAAAAGAAGAGGCTGGAATTCAAACGGTGTTCCAACCATAGAACATCTTAAAGAACTGGGCATGGATATGCCAGAGCTGATAGAAGTTGTTAGAGGCCTGCAATAGAAATTAAGAATTAAGAGTTAAGAATTAAAAATGGTGGTTGGAATTGTGCGTTGCACAATTCCTTCATTCATTATTAACTTTTCATTATTCATTCTTAATCAAAAAAAGGTGGTGTGTAGATGATAAAAGTAAACAACCGTGATTTTCAGTGGGAACAGGGAATGACTGTTGAAGATATAATGAAGATTAAAAAGTTTTCATGGCCTAAAATCATAGTTAAAATTAATGGTCAGCACGTGGACGAAGAAGATTACAAGACAACAATAGTCAATGACGGTGATGATGTTCAGATGCTTCATCTGCTAGCCGGAGGTTAATTCTCAGAGTGAAATGTTGTATATTTGATACAAAATAATATCATAAAAATGAAAATCGCACTCTAAACAGGTGCGATTTTTTATACAAATGTTTTGCGATTATTTATTTATATTTTGCATGTGATGTTTGAAAATAATGTAATAAATTTTAGTTAATTATATATTTTGCAACATTATTTTGATATAATTATTATATCATTATTAGTTAATAGCAAGAATTTTAAATATGAAAATAAATGGCTTGCTTTGTGAAAGGGATTTGTATGAAAGTAGTAAGGACTGAAGATTCAGTTGGAATGGTGCTTGGGCATGATATTACGGAAATTGTGCCAGGAGAATTCAAAGGAGTAGCGTTTAAAAAAGGACATGTTATACAGGAAGAAGATATTGAAAGACTCCTTAGAATAGGTAAAGAGCATATATATATTTTTGAACTCAAAGAAAATGAACTCCATGAAGATGAAGCAGCATTGGCTTTAGGAAATCTTATATGCGGCAGGGGTGTGCACTTTTCAACTCCTCCTCGTGAAGGAAAAATCAACATTCTTCCAGACTATAAAGGTCTGCTTAAGATAAATCGTGATGTACTTGATGATGTCAATGAACTTGGAGATATTTGTCTGGCTACAATACATGGGGATAGAACTATAAATGAAGGAGAACTCATAGGCGGCTGCAGAGTTATACCTCTGAAAATAAATAAGACAAAAATTGAAGATGTTGAAAAGATTATCCATGAAAAGGGAAAAATTTTTGAAGTCAAAATGTTTAAACATTATAAAGCTGCAATAATAGTGACTGGAAGTGAAGTGTACAAGGGAAGAATAACAGATAAGTTCGGACCTGTTGTGGAAAGAAAACTGTTGGAATTTGGAGCTGAAGTGTTTTATAAGACTATTGTGCCTGATGATTCAGACACAATTAAGGAAACTATTCTTAAGTGCAAAGAAATGGGAGCAGAACTTATAGTTGTAACCGGAGGAATGTCCGTGGACCCAGATGATAAAACACCAGGTGCAATAAAATCAACCGGTGCAGACATAGTTTCATACGGGTCACCTGTACTGCCGGGAGCAATGTTGTTGTTTGCGTACTCGGGTGGAATTCCTGTTTTCGGGCTTCCGGGTTGCGTGATGTTTTCTGCAACAACAGCATTTGATATACTGTTGCCAAGAGTAATGGCAGGAGAGATTATTGTAAAAAGAGACATTACCAGAATGGGATATGGAGGACAATGCCTGAAGTGCCAAGTGTGCACCTTCCCAAATTGTCATTTCGGAAAATATTAATTTTAAATGATAAGCGGTAAACAATAGGAGATTAAGATGGATTTTTATGAGTTTCTTAAACAAATTGACAAGAACAAAGAAAATATAGTCATTACTATTCTATCAGGCCATAACATGGGAGAAAAAATTGTTTTATCAGACGGAGAAATAGTATACAAGGACAACAATGATTTGAACACGGAAAAAATAATTTCTGCCATACCAGAAATCAAAAAGAGCCAGTCATTAACAGTTGATGGGGAAAAAATATATGTTGAATTCATGAGACAAAGCTACAATGTTGTTGTCTGCGGGGCAGGACATATTTCCATTCCGATTATTAAAATATGTAAGCTTCTTGATTTACCTGTGACGGCAATAGATGACAGAATCACATTTGCCAACAATGCTGCTAAAGCAGGAGCTGAAAAGGTTATATGCAAGCCCTTTGAAGAAGCATTAAAAGATATTGAAGGCAGCAGTGGCACGTTTTTTGTTATTGTAACAAGAGGCCACCGTTATGACCAGACTTGTCTGGAAAATATCATCCAAAAGGAAAATGCCTATATAGGCATGATTGGCAGTAAGGTTCGGGTGGCCAAAGTGCTTGATTATTTAGAAAGTGAAGGCATTTCCCGGGAAACATTAGACAAAGTTTACACACCTATAGGACTTAAAATAGGAGCCGAAACACCAGAGGAAATTGCAGTAGCAATTATGGCTCAGATTATTGAAGTCAAAAACAAAGAAACAGGTTCAAGTGCCTATAGCGATGAATTGTTAAATGCCGTGCTAAGGGAAGAAAGCAAGGCAATACCAAAAGCAATGGTTACAATCGTTTCAAGAAGGGGCTCAGCTCCAAGGGATGTGGGAACAAAAATGGTAGTTTACAAAGATGGCACAATAATAGGAACTATCGGCGGAGGATGTGTTGAATCAAGCATTAGAGGAGACGCATTGATGTGCATTGACAATAAAAAACATAAATTAATCTCAGTTGACATGACAGGAAGACACGCTGAAGAAGAAGGTATGGTTTGTGGCGGTGTTGTTGAAGTGTTTGTTGAGTCAATTAATTGATGGAGGATAAAGTGAAAAAAATTATTGCTGTAGTTTTAATTGTATGTTTAGTACTTGGTTTTTCAGCATGCAGCAAAAATGCAGAACCTGATGAAAATAAGGGTTCTTCCATGAATGAGTCTGAACCTGCAGTTAATGAAACATTGCTTGTTGCAGCAGCAGCAAGCATGAAAAATTGTTTTGAAGATGAACTAATTCCTATGTTTGAAGAAAAATATCCCAATATTAAGGTGGATGCAACATATGACAGTTCGGGAAAATTGCAGACTCAAATCGAAGAGGGTGCTGATGTTGATGTATTCATGTCAGCAGCCATGAAACAGATGAATGAATTGGATGAACAGGAACTCATGGTTAAGGAATCAATAGTCAAGCTCCTTGAAAATAAAGTAGTCCTTATTGTTCCCAAGGATAGTGATAAAGGGATTAATGCTTTCGAAGAAATTTTAAAGGCGGATACTGTTGCTGTTGGTGATCCTGACAGTGTTCCTGCCGGTCAGTATGCCAAAGAGATTTTTGAAAATCTAGGTCTGTGGGATGAGGTGTCAGCAAAATCAAGCCTTGGAACAAATGTAACCGAAGTATTAAACTGGATTTCTGAAGGAAGTGCAGATGCAGGAGTGGTTTATTCAACAGATGCTGCTTCAAATAAAAATGTAATTGTTGCAGCAGAAGCACCTGAAAAAAGCGTATCCCCTGTAATCTACCCTGTGGGGATTATAAAATCTTCAACAAAAAAAGATTCGTCGAAATTGTTCGTTGAATTCCTGAAAAGCAATGAAGCTTTGTCTGTTTTTGAAAAATATGGATTTACGTCTTTAAAATAGGAGGGTTTATGGACTGGTCTCCAATGCTTATTTCACTAAGGACAGCCTCGCTGTCAATTTTAATTACATTTTTCCTTGGAATTTTTGCAGCGAGGTTTGTTATAGCAATGAAATCTGACAAGGCAAAGATAGTTATTGATGGTTTATTGACCATGCCATTGGTGCTTCCGCCAACTGTGTTAGGTTTTTTTCTCCTGCTGATTTTTGGAGTTAAAAGGCCATTTGGAAAAATTCTGCTTGATTTTTTAAGCATCAAAATTGTATTTTCATGGACAGCAACCGTATTGGCTGCTGTTGTTGTTTCTTTTCCTCTTATGTACCGCTCATCCAGAGGAGCATTCGAACAGGTGGATAAAACTTTAATAATGGCAGGTCGTACCCTGGGAATGTCAGAAAGGAAAATATTCTGGCGTGTGGTGATGCCATCAGCATTACCTGGTGTAGCTTCAGGAGGTGTGCTTGCATTTGCGAGAGGTCTTGGGGAGTTTGGGGCGACTGCAATGATAGCAGGAAACATAGCAAACAAGACCAGGACACTTCCACTGGCAATTTATTCCGAAGTTGCAGCAGGCAACTTGGAAGGAGCATACGGATATGTGGCAGTAGTATTGATGATTTCCTTTTTTGTGCTGTCACTTATGAACTATTTCACAATTAAAGGAAGAAAATATGCAAATAAGGATGAGGAAAAATGAGTTTATTGGTTTCAATAAAGAAATATTACAAAGGTTTCACACTGGATGCGGATTTTGAAACAGATGAAGAATACCTTGGAATTTTAGGCGCCTCAGGGAGCGGAAAAAGCATGACTTTAAAATGCATTGCAGGTATTGAAACTCCTGATGAAGGGGTGATTGTACTCAATGGGAGAGTGCTTTTTGATTCTGTGAATAAAATAAATTTAAGTCCTCAGGAAAGGAACATAGGTTATTTGTTTCAAAATTACGCGTTGTTTCCTAATATGACAGCAGAACAAAATATAGGTTCCGGGCTTAAAATGACGAAGAAAGAAAAGAAGATCAAGATCAATGAACTTATTAAATCATTTCATTTAGAAGGGCTTGAAAACAAGTATCCTTCACAGCTTTCAGGAGGTCAGCAGCAAAGAGTGGCCCTGGCGCGTATTTTTGCTTATGAGCCTGATGTGTTGCTTTTGGACGAGCCTTTTTCTGCACTGGATACACATTTGAAAGATAAACTTCAGACGGAAGTTATTGATATATTGAAGCTTTATAAGGGAGAAGTGTTGATGGTCACCCACAGCATGGATGAGGTATATAGATTCTGTGAGAATATTGCTTTTATTGAACGGGGAAAAACTGTTCTGTCAGGAAAGACAAAAGAATTATTTGCCAAGCCAAACCTTTTTGCTGCAGCAAGGCTTACAGGATGCAAGAATATTTCAAAATGTAATGTTTTATCAAATCATCAAATTTATGCTGTTGACTGGGATTTTATATTTGAAACGGAAGAACTGGTTCCCGAAAATATAAATTATGTTGGAATTCGAGAGCACAGCTTTCAAATAGCAGACACAGCAGATGTAAAAAATACGGTTGTATGCAAAATCAATAAAATAGTTGAAGAAGTCTTCGAATATACCATAATAGTTGAAAACATGAATCAAAAAACACGAAATGAAAATTCTGAAATGTTATTTAAAGTCAGCAAGGATGAATGGAATAAAAGAATAAACAATAAATATCTTTATTTAAATGTTCCTGATGATTCAATTTTGATGCTGAACTGATAACTGCATCAAAGCATTTTTGATGCAGCTATGATTAAATATATTTGCTAAAATACCTGACAAAGGACTCAGAGGCGTGACTGTTAAGTTCATTTATAAAGGAAGAGTATTTCTCTGAAAATTCTATGCCTTCAGGTGTTAATTTTGAACCGCCGCCTCCTGCTCCTCCTATTTTTCTGTCCAAAAGCTTAAAACCCAGGGCAGTTTCAGCACCCTTTACCATTTTGCATGCTTTTGAATAAGATAAATCCATGCTTTTCGCAGCTGCACTTAAAGATTCACATTCTTGCGTCAATGTTAGCAGAGCCAATACTCCTGGACCAAAAAAAATCTCATTTTTTGCCAGGCGAATTTGTAAGTAGTAATGTAATTCTTCCATTTATATTTCCCCCATAATTATATATATGTATTTTATCAGAAATGTAAAAAAAATGATATAATAATAGAAATATTTTCTAAACATAAATTTGTGCAAGGAGCAATTATGAATCCGTACTTACCTCATAAAAAGCCGCGATTTGTTATAATCGACTACAAGGCTGATGATGAAATTTTAAATTATTTAAGAAAAATGAACATTGAACCCATAAAAACCATTAGGTGCGTGGATTTGCAGGAACCTGTTGACGGACATCCGGATATGGTTATTTTTCCTGTTGATTTTGAAACATTTATAGTTGCTCCAAATGTGTACGATTATTATAAAAATGTTTTAGAAGACAAAGGAATAAAAGTTATTAAAGGTGGAAAAACTCTGTGTAGAAACTATCCTGAGGATATAGCATATAATGTAGCAAGAATAGGGAGATATGCTGTGCACAATACAAAGCATACAGACCAGGTTTTAAAGTATTATTTGGAAGAAGCAGGCGTTGAATTCATTCATGTCAATCAAGGCTACACTAAATGTTCCACAGCTTTAATCAGCGAGACAAAAGCTTTGACATCAGATGTCCTGATACATGAAAAACTCAAATCATATAATATAGACTGTATGTATATAGATCCCAAGGTGGTGTATCTGAAGGGATATGATCACGGATTTATCGGTGGCTGTGCAGGGAAGATTAATGATAAAATATTTTTGTCAACAGGCAAAATCCTTGATGAAAGTATTTTGTGTTCATTAAAGCAATTTATCCATACTGCAGGATATATATATGAAGAAGCTTCAGAAAGGCAAATAATAGATTTGGGATCGCTGATACCAATAATATGACCTCCCTGGCAGAGAGGAGTGACTAAGTGGAGCTTTTATCATTAGAGTTAAATGAAAATGAAAATCATGAGTTGTTTAATAATATCAAAATAATCACAAATTTAGATGAAAGTGATATTAATATAGAATTATCCTCCACAGATGAAGGAAATATACGAGTAAGATATTTTACAAATGAAAAATTAAATAAAAGAGAACTAACTGAAAAAATAATTGCAAAGGTGACAAAACTTCTTGTTGAATACACAAAACTGGAAAGCATAAACTGTCTTAAGGAAAACTACTTTTATTTTGATGAAGATGAAGTGGGAGCAATAATAGAAGACATAGAGGATGAAATAGACAACGACGTTAAAATCAAACTTATAATCAAAAATAAGTTCAAAGAAGTCCTTGAAAGGTCCAGTACAATAAATTTAAACGGATTCATAAACTTCAGGCTTAAGTTCATTAAACTTTATGCAGTCCAGGTTGTTGAAAGATGCATTGACTCTTACCTTATGAAAAAGGAATACCTTGATTTTATCAGCATCATTAAGCTCATATCCGACAAGGATGAAAAAGAAAATGAGCTTGTGAACATCATGTACAACAATAACAAGCTTCAGGTATACGACAAGAACATGCAGAAGCTAACGTTCATAACAAATGCAGAGTTTTCAACAGAATTTGGTGAAAAAACAGTGTTGTACGATGAAATTATAATCAACATTCTTTTAAGCATATCGCCCAAGAAAATAATTATTCACGAAGCAAAAATAGATAAGAAAAACAAAGAAGCAACAAATACTATTGATGTAATAAAAAAAATATTTGAAAACAAGGTTGAAATATGCAAAGGGTGCAAGTATTGCGAATTTCTGTAGAAAATGTTGTCATCCTGAACGATAGTGAAGGATCTCATCTTTATTGATAAGATGAGATTCTTCGGGCTACGCCCTCAGAATGACAGCGCCAAAAGTTACTTGTCATCAACCTGAGGGTGCATAGCACCTTGAAATATTGTAACATTTAAGAAAACTTCAAGGTTCATGTAATATTATGGTAGCAGGGAATATATAGGGGATAAAGGAGGAATACATATGTCATTCTTAGTTTTAGCAGCTTTGATAATAATAACAGTATCAAGTGCGGTTCATTTGGTGAATTTAAAAGAAGCACAAACTGACAACGAACAAATATAAATAAAATATAAAAATGAGCGCTTGCGCGCTCATTTGTGTTTTTTGATTATTCTGCCATTATTTGAGTCCACCTTGATGTGTAAAGGTCTATGAATTCTTTAGGGTCCCGGAACATTTCCATTTTTTTGATATCTTCTGATGGAATGTTGAAGGCTGAATTGTTTAAAAGCTCTTCATCAACTTCTTTGATTGCCTCAGTGTGCACTGTTGAATACCAAACCTCGTCAATGTTTCTTAATGTTGCTTCCTTGGAGCAGAGGAAATTTATGAATTCTTCAGCAAGGGGCTGATTTTTGGTTGTTGATGGAATAAACATGGCATCAATCCAGATGTTGCTTCCTTCCTTAGGAATCACAAAGTCCAGGTTTTCATTTTCTGACATTGCAGATACTGCTTCACCTGACCAAACAAGAGCCATGTCTGCTTCTTCATTTATCATTATGTCAGGAGCCCCGTCAGTTATGTACGCCATAACAAGAGGTCTTTGCTTGATGAGAAGCGCTTTTGCTTCATCAAGTTCTTTTTCATCAACTGTGTTAAGAGAATATCCCAAAAGCTTAAGAGCTGCTGCAAAAGCATCCCTTTGGGAATCCATCATTATGATTCTTTGTGAATATTTTTCATCCCAAAGCATTGACCAGCTATCTGAAGAAGCATCAACTGTTGTCTTGTTATAAAGAATTCCCAATGTTCCCCAGAAATAAGGAACAGCGTATTCGTTGTTGGGATCGTAGGGCTGATTTTTGAATTCTTCATCTATGAACTGGTAGTTTGGAATGTTGTCAAAGTTCAGTTTGTTTACCATTCCTTCGCTAATCATTCTCTCTATCATGTACTCGCTTGAAATTATAAGGTCGTAATCGGAAGCACCGGCTTTTGCCTTGATGTACATTTCTTCAGGTGTTGAATATGTGTCATATTTTATTGTAACATTGTTTTCTTTTTCAAATTCTGAAATCAGCGTCTTGTCCATGTAAATGTCGTAGTTCAGCACATTCAGAACTTCTTTTTCTTCTGATTTGCTGCTGCATCCTGCAGTCAGTATCAATGCAATAATACATACAATAAGTACTAATTTATTTTTCATTTTAAGCCTCTTTTCTTTTATTAGTAGCTTTTTCAGCTCCGCTTGATCTTTTGTTGATAAGTATCATTAACAATAACACCACAGTGAGCATTATTGTTGATAACGCGTTGATTGTAGGACGAACTCCTCTTCTTGCCATAGAATAAATTACTATGGAGAGATTTGTCACTCCTTCTCCTTTTGTAAAGTAGCTGATGATGAAATCGTCTATGGAAAGAGTAAAAGCCATCAAAAATCCTGTTACTATTCCAGGTTTGATTTCAGGTATTATAACTTTTCTTAAAGCATACATGGGGGTAGCGCCCAGATCCATGGCTGCTTCGGTCATATTAACGTCCATTTGCTTCAACTTTGGAAGTATGGACAATATCACATATGGAGTGTTGAACACAATGTGTGAAATAAGCATTGTTTTAAATCCAAAATCAATGTTGAATGATATGTAAAGTATCATGAGGGAAATACCTGTAACTATGTCTGGATTTACAACCGGCAGGTAGTTTACATTGAGCATGATTGATTTCATTTTTCCCTTCATGCTGTTGATGCCTATGGCAGCAATTGTACCAAGTATTGTGGATACTATTGCGGATATCAAGGCAATTGATATGGTGTAATAAAATGCTGAGCGTATGTCACCATCCTGAAAAAGCTCCACATACCACTTGAGTGAAAAACCTGTCCAGTTTCCTCTGGATTTTGATTCGTTGAAGGAAAATACAGCCAGGACTGCAATAGGGGCATAAAGGAATATGAAAATCATCCCCATGTAAATTCTTGATAGATGTTTTTTTACCACAGCCTTGCCCCTCCTTCCTTGTCCACGTCAAACTTGTTCATGATGGACATTGAAATCAAAATAATTATCATCATTATTATGGAAATTGCCGAGCCAAAGTTCCAGTCGCCGTTTAATATGAACATTTTTTCAACAAGGTTTCCAATCATCATGCTTTTGTTGCCTCCTAAAAGCTGCGGTATGATGAATGTGCTTACTGCAGGCATGAAGACCATTATTATTCCTGATATCACTCCGGGCATGCTGAGGGGCAGAATGATTTTTCTGAACACAATGTACTTTGTAGCTCCTAAATCATCGGCTGCCTCAAGAAGTCCTGTATCCATCTTGCTCAGTGCCGTGAAAATGGGAAGTATCATGAATGGAAGAAAGTTGTATACCATTCCCATTACAGTTGCACCCCTTGTGTAAAGCATGTTTATTTTAGGAAAACCCAATAATTCAAACAGATTATTCAGTATTCCATTGTTCCCGAGAATTGTCATCCATGCGTATGTTCTAAGGAGCATGTTCATCCACATTGGAAGTATGCACAGGAATAACAGGGTGTTTCGTCTTGATAAATTTGATTTTGAAATTATGTATGCTGCAGGGTATCCCAGCAATAGGCATATGATTGTGCATATGGCTGCAAGAAATATGGAATCCCACAAAATGTTCAGGTACAGGGGGTCAAAAAACTTAATAAAATTGCCGATTGTAAAATTAATGTTTGTAAGCCCTCCGGAATCTGTTGTAAGACTGTACAAAAGAACCAGAAATGATGGAAATACAATGAATATAACAATCCATACAGCGTACGGATAGGCAAAATATTTTGTTCTGTCCTTCAAATCTATTCCCCCTTTTCCATTATGTGAATGTCATCAGGTGTGAGAGTGAGCCCGACTGTTGATCCTGCCGGTGCCATGTCTGTGGAATGAACCAGAAATTCATAACCAAGGACAACAATTCTCATTTCATAGTGCACTCCCTTGAATGTGACGGATTTTACAATTCCTTCGAGTTTTCCCTGGCCGGGAGGAGTTATATCAAGATCTTCAGGTCTTATAACGACATCAACTTCTTCGCCTTTTCCAAAACCCTTGTCCAGACATTCAAATTTCTTACCCAGAAACTCCACCAGGTAATCATCGTGCATTATGCCGTCTAGAATGTTGCTTTCTCCAATGAAATCCGCCACAAATGCATTCTGAGGCTCATTGTAAATATCGATTGGAGAACCCATCTGCTGAATTATTCCGTCATTCATTACAACAATTGTGTCTGACATGGTGAGAGCTTCTTCCTGGTCGTGAGTAACATATATGAATGTTATTCCTATTTGCTTCTGCATGGCCTTAAGCTCCTGCTGCATTTCTTTTCTTAATTTCAGGTCAAGGGCACCCAGAGGTTCATCAAGGAGCAGGACCTTAGGCTCGTTGACAAGGGCTCTGGCTATGGCAATTCTTTGCTGCTGTCCTCCGCTTAATTGGTCTATTCTTCTTTTTCCGTAATTTTTCAAATTGAAAAGTTCAAGCATTTTTTCCACCTTGCTTGTAATGAGGCGTTCATCCATCTTTTTTATTCTCAGCCCAAATGCAATGTTTTCAAAAACATTCATGTGAGGAAAAAGGGAATATTTTTGAAACACAGTGTTTAGCTGCCTCTTGAAAGGAGGAACATCGTTTATAAGATGGCCGTCAAAAAAAACATCCCCTTCATCAGGAGTTTCAAATCCTCCTATAATCCTGAGGGTTGTTGTTTTGCCGCAGCCGCTAGGGCCCAGCAATGTTACAAATTCATTTTTTTTAACTGACAGGGTAATGTCATCAAGAACAGTTTCACCGTCAAATTTTTTAGTAATATTATTCAATTCGATAATTGCATTGTCCATTTAATTCTCCTGCTAGAAACTTGGCGGAGTGCAGACCCATACCACACGGGCGGGATTTTTACTCGCATTTTCTATATAATGATTTTTATTTGATTTGAAATAAAATGATTCTCCTTTTTTAACCTTGTACACCTGGCTGCCGTAATTGAGCATTACTGTTCCGGACAGTATGTAACCAAACTCTTCGCCTTCGTGGGGGACATGAAGTTTTGTCTTGCCGTAGCTTTTCAGCTCCACCATTATGGGTTCCATGGCATTTTTCTGTGCGTTTGGAACCACCCAGTTAATTATGTAGTTATCATCTGCTTCCTTCACAAACACATCTTCTTCTTTAAATACTATTTTGCTGTCAACTGCTTCGTTGAAAAAGCTTGCCAGGTCTGTACCAAGACATTCCAAAATGTCTGTTAATGTGGCTATGGATGGAGATGTCAAATCTCTTTCAAGCTGCGAAATATATCCCTTTGTAAGTTCACATCTGTCTGCCAGCTCCTGCTGAGTGAGAGAATTGGCAACTCTCATTCTTTTTAGGTTTTCTCCTATGTTCATAAATACCTCTCATGAGTTAAGTTTAAAATTACTAAACTTTGAAGCAGTTATAATTATACATGTCGTGAAGTGCAATGTCAATACATAAATGGTAAAATTAGGGTAATATCAAAGATTTTGGCGATTACAGAACATTAAATGTTTAAAATGGCTAAACATTTTAATTATGTTTACGAAGCAAGTCCAACAGATGTAGACAGCTTAACTTAGTGCCATTATATATTGACATTAATCTACAATTTATATATAGTTGTATTTGATAAATAGATGAGGTGTATTATGGCAAAGGTTAAGACAAAGTTTGTTTGTCAGGAATGCGGATATGAAACAGCAAAGTGGTTTGGAAAATGTCCTTCCTGCGGAGAATGGAACACTCTTGTTGAAGAAATAGAATCAAAGGCCTCTGATACAAAAAGCCAAAGGGGCATAAGCAAAGGCAAAATAGAAAAAATTCAAAATATAACGTCTTCTAAGAAAGACAGAATTT
Organism: Sedimentibacter sp. B4; assembly: GCF_000309315.1. Lineage (NCBI taxonomy): Bacteria > Bacillati > Bacillota > Tissierellia > Sedimentibacter > Sedimentibacter sp. B4. The sequence goes on along the minus strand of NZ_CANG01000034.1, from coordinate 4,162 downwards.
CATCAGGCAGCAAGGAGATGGACAGGGTTCTGGGAGGCGGTATAATCAAAAGTTCACTTGTTCTTGTGGGAGGAGATCCGGGCATAGGAAAGTCAACGCTTCTCTTGCAGGTTGCTGATCATGTGTCAAAAAAGAACTTAAAGGTTCTTTATGTTTCCGGTGAAGAATCAGGTGAACAAATTAAATTAAGAGCAGACAGGCTTGGACTTGGTGAAGGCGAGCTTTACATACTTTCGGAAACAAACATAGATATTATAAAAGAACTGGTAGAGAAGGAAGAACCTGACCTCTTGATTCTTGATTCCATACAGACAATTTATTCGCCTGAAGTTGTGTCGGCTCCGGGAAGCGTCAGCCAGGTCAGAGAAGTCACAGCTATGGTTATGCGTATGACAAAAGTGAGAGACATGGCTTCATTTATTGTGGGACATGTAACCAAGTCAGGTGCCATAGCAGGACCCAGGGTTCTGGAGCATATGGTTGACACGGTTCTTTATTTTGAAGGGGAAAGACATTTTTCTTACAGAATTTTAAGATCTGTTAAAAACCGTTTTGGTTCCACAAATGAAATAGGTATTTTTGAAATGCGTGAACAAGGACTTGTTGAAGTTGAAAATCCTTCGGAAGTTTTTCTTAGGGGAAGGCCTGTTGATGCCTATGGAACCGTGGTTACTGCAGCAATGGAAGGAACAAGACCTGTACTCATAGAAATACAGGCTCTGGTCACATATTCACCTGCAGGTTTTGCAAAACGAATAACAACTGGAATTGACAACAACAGGGCAGCAATGCTTCTTGCTGTGCTTGAAAAAAAAGCAGGACTGGCTCTTCAGAGTTCAGATACTTTTTTGAATGTCACAGGTGGACTGCAGCTTAAGGAACCTGCTTGTGATCTTGCAATTCTTTGCGCTCTAGCTTCAAGCTTCAAGGAAATTCCAATAGATTTCAAAACAATTCTCCTTGGCGAGGTAGGTCTTACTGGGGAAATAAGGGGAGTTAATTCTGTAGAAAAACGAATTATTGAAGCTCAGAAAATGGGATTTGAAAGAGCCATAATTGCTGAAGCTAACTTAAATGCTACAAAGGATTTGAAAAACATTGAAATTGTTCCTGTTAATAACGTAAGACAGGCTATGGACATGTTGTTCTAGATATCATTATTTATTTAAAAATTAAATTTAGGAGACAATAATGCTTGATTTTTTAAGAAAAGAAGGAATCAGTGAGAGACTGATAACTGAAATAGATAAATTCAGAAAATTTTATAAAGTGGATACAAAAATGGAATACAGAATTCCAAGTCCAAAATACAACTATTACGGAAACGATGTGTGGGAAGAAGCAATAACATCAATATTGTGCGGAGAAAATCTTCTTCTTGTGGGTTCGAAGGCAACTGGTAAAAATGTTCTTGCTGAAAATCTTGCAGCGGTATTTGCAAGACCAAGCTGGGATATTTCTTTTCATGTGAACACAGACTCTTCATCATTAATAGGAACGGACACATTTGAAAACGGACAGGTTGTATTAAGACGGGGCCCTATATATGAATGTGCTGCATGGGGTGGATTCGGTATTCTTGATGAGATAAACATGGCAAAGAACGACTCTGTTGCAGTACTCCACGCAACACTGGACTACAGAAGAATAATAGATGTTCCGGGATACGACAAAATAAAAGTTGATGATGCAGGCAGATTCATTGCAACCATGAACTACGGTTATGCAGGAACCAGAGAGCTTAATGAGGCACTTGCTTCCCGTTTCATGGTAATAAACATGCCGAACATATCAACGAAAAATCTGAAAAAGATGCTATATAAAGAATATCCAAACTTAAAAGAAGAATATCTTGAGCAATTTGCAGGACTTTTCAAGGACTTGAGATTGAAAAGCGAAAATTCTGAAATTTCAACAAAATCAGTTGATTTAAGAGGGCTTATTTCAGCAATCAATCTTATGGCCAAAGGGCTTGAAGCAAACAAGGCACTGCAGATGGGAATAACAAATAAATCATTTGATGATTTTGAAAGAAAACTGGTTGAAGATGTAATCAGACTAAGATTGCCTGACAAACTTGAAAGGGAAGAAATTTTTAATTATTAATATGGAAAATCATAACGATGAAAAGAAGAGGGCTCAGAACATCATATGGAATGCATCAGGAGACTATTCATTCACAAGCGAAGATGGCGCTTATGCAGAAGATGGAAGTGCAGAGCTTTATTTTAACTTTATAATAGGAGCAGTTCATAAACATTACGACTATCCTAAACTCTTAAGTTTCTTCAATTATCTAAAAAGCGATATTGATCATGAATTTTACAGGGAACTCACGTGGATAGGACTTGAAAACAGCGCTTTTGAAAAAATAAGGGATGAACGTCCTGTCCTTGAAAATCTTCGAATGGATTATGCACGTAAGGTTTTGGAAAACGGAAGGACAGCCGAAAAAAACATATTGCAGGAAGTTAAAGAGGCCCATTATATGAGGGCTTTGGGACAGGAAATTAAAATCTCAGGAAGGCTTCTGGAAATATTAAACGCAATTGAGTTTCACAATGATATGGACACAGGGCAGATAATAGACAGCATGAAACAAATCATCAAATTGTACTTCAGATTCAATGCCGGAACCTATGAAACTCTTTCAGGGAAAAAAGAAAAAAGAAGTTCCGTGGCAGAAGCAACAAAAGAAGGTACAGATGAAATTTCATCTAATTTTGAAAGTGCTCCGGCAATGGACATTGCAGTTGATGAGTCAGCTGAAACATCAAGAGACTTAAGTTTTCAGGAACTGGATGAAAAACAAAAGAAAGTTGTTTTTGATATAAGAATAACTAATAAGACAGTAAATCAAGACAGACAGTTTATTCAGAAATATTTTGGCTGTTCAACAATTCCAGAGCATATGACGAAAAATCTTGAAAATATATTGTGCGTTGGCAACCACAAAAAATCCAATCTTCACTTTACTCGGGGAGAGTTTGACAAGAATTCAGGAAATGATGCTGATGCCGAGTACTTCAAAAAATCTGCCTTTGAGCAAAGAGAAACAAACTTGGAATATTACAGGCAAGATTTTGCGAGAAATTATGAGAGTATTTCAAAACTCACAAACAAAATCAGAAATACGCTCATTGCACATTTTGAATCATCATCAAGCTGGTCAAAGGCAGGAACTCTTGCAGCACAAAAAATTTGGAGAAACGTCCTGCTTGACGACAATAAAATATTTGTAAAAAATTTCAGGAACAATCCTGGCAATATTGCTGTTGACATATTGCTTGATTCTTCAGCCTCACAGGTGGAAAGACAGGAAATAATAGCTGCGCAAGCGTTCATAATTGCAGAAAGCCTAACAAGGTGTCAGATTCCTGTAAGGGTTTATTCCTACTCGAGCCTGAGAAATTTCACCATTATTAATTTGTATCGCGATTACATGGAAACTGACAAGAATAACAGAATTTTTAATTACAATACTGCAGGATGCAACCGTGACGGCCTGGCAATCAGGACAGCCCTTCACATGATGAAAAATTCTGACAGCGAGCACAAAATACTCATAGTACTTTCAGATTGCAAGCCAAATGACATACAGACAAATCCTGCTACGGGCATAATTCCTGCAAGGATTGAATATTCTGGAGCAACTGGCGTTGAAGACACGGCGATGGAAGTTAAAAAGGGAATAAATGAAGGCGTATCAGTGTTATGCGTTTTCACAGGACTTGATGAGGATGTACCATCAGCAAAAAAAATCTACGGCCGCAATTTTGCAAAAATAAATACTCTTGACAGATTTGCAGACATAGTGGGTGTGCTCATTCAAAATCAGCTGAAGAACCTGTAATTTATTGTTAATTTGTATTTAAAGATGCTTGTTGTAAAATGACAACAGTGTTGTAATATTGCAACACATTATATTAGCATTAAATCAATGTTTTTTATCTTATTGACTAAATTTAATCAATTAAAATGGAATAACTGTTGTAATAATACAACAAATAATATATCAATAAATATTAAAAGTCAGAATACAATTAAAATATCAACACATTTTAATTGTATTTTTTTTGGCATTAAAATTGCATAATGATTACAAGGCAAATAATTTATAGATTAAAGGGCAATTAATAAAATAGTTTAGCAAGGAGGATAT
>NZ_CANG01000035.1:0-32747 GCF_000309315.1 Sedimentibacter sp. B4 | reverse complement strand
AATTTGCCTCCTAAATTTATTATATATGATACATAAAGCAATTATCATGCCAACAATTAAATTATCCATTTATCGTTGATATATGTAGGAAATTAAAAATCCAGGCAAACTATTTTAAAATTTTTATATGCAAAACTGCATACAAAAAATATATAGTAATTGCAAAACTGCATATACTGGTTTATAATATGTATTGTTCACATTTAATAATAACATATTGTAAAAAAAATATCAATCGAAATATAAAATTTATAAATGAGGAAAATTATGAATTCAAAAAACATTGATTTAAACATGGGTTTTGTAATAACTGATGATAAGTTCAATATTTTATACTCAAACAATTTCTTTAAAACAAATATATGCAAAAATAATGAGGATATATTGAATAAAAAATTAACAGTTTTTTTTCAGGATATTAATGTTGATTCTGATGATGACCTTTATTCTGTAAAATACCGTGATAACTCGGTTTATTATGTGGTTCATAATAGGCTTAAGCTTCAGGGCAAGGATTTTTATGTTTTTTTCTTTTATGATTTTACCCTGGGCAATGAGCTGGAAAAACAAATAATAAGGCTCAGCAGTCAGCAATATCTTTACAATGAAATGCTCAACAAGCTTAAGGATGGAATATATATAACTGATGAAGAAGGGACAACCACATATGTCAATGATGCATTTTTGAACTTGTCAGGGCTTACCAGGGATCAGATAATAGGAAAAACCGTGTATGACTTAAGGAGGTTCAACATTCTCCCCAATTCATGCTGTGCCAAGGTAATAGAAACAATGGCGCCTGTTTCCACAATCAACAATTATTACAAGGGGCAGAGATGTCTTGTTTCAGGTTCTCCCATATTTGATGAAAAGGGCAATCTTGCTAAAACAATAGCTGTAATCAGGGATGTTTCTGAATTGGATGTGCTCATGAAAAATATTACAAAAGAAAAAAATCAGTTCATTAAAAACAGCGAAATAAAAAATATATCCAACAAGGAACCTTTTGTAGTAATAAACAATGAAAAAATGAAAAACATCTATACAAAAGCAAAAAAAATAGCCAATGTTGAGAGCACTGTGTTGATATTGGGTGAAACAGGAGTTGGAAAGGATTTTATTGCAACGTACATTCACGGCATAAGCAACAGAAGCAGCGGAAAGTTTGTAAAAATAAACTGCAGTGCTGTACCGGAACACTTGCTTGAGTCAGAATTTTTCGGTTATGAGGAAGGAGCTTTCACAGGAGCTCAAAAGGGAGGGAAAAAGGGACTTTTTGAAGAAGCAAACGGGGGAGTTCTTTATCTTGATGAAATAGGAGATATGCCCTACACACTTCAGGTGAAGCTTTTAAGTGCACTGAATGACCGCATGTTTTACCGCATTGGAGGAACTGCATCGGTTGAATTCAATGCCCGTATTATTGCAGCCACCAATGTGGATTTGAAACATCTTGTGGAAGAAAAAAAATTCAGGGCAGATTTATACTACAGGCTTAATGTTGTTAATTTTGTCATTCCTCCTCTCAGACACAGGAAGGAAGACATTATTCCTCTTGCACATCAGTTCATTGAATATTACAACAACAAATACGGCAAAAACTGCTACTTTACAACTAACTGCCTTGAACATTTCTTGGTTTATGACTGGCCAGGAAACATAAGAGAGCTGAAAAATATGATTGAACGTCTTGTGCTCATGACAGATGACGCATTCATTGACACAAATTTGTTTACTGAAAATCTCATGTTTAATGAAGGGGTAGAATCATTATCAGGCAACAACCATTTTATGCAGGAAGCCAAGACATTAAAGGAAAGAATAGATGATTATGAAAAAGAAATAATAGAAACAACTCTTGCTTCTTCAAAAAATATGAAAGAAGCTGCCTTAAGGCTTGGAATAGACCTGTCGACCCTTGTAAGGAAAAAACAAAAATACGATCTTACCAAATAACCGCTTAGGCGGTTTTTTTATTTCATAATAAATTTTACAATAATTGAATAAAAAAGACTTAAAATGCAAATATTACATATTAGAAATATACAGGAGGGGCTATGTTCTTTATAAATGATCTTAAACACATGATAAATACGGAAATAATAATTCTTTTCTTGATAATCAGCGGTATATTGATTTTTATAACCAGCAAGGATCTTAAGCGCAAAAATTATCACAGGGATTATAAAATAGTGCGCACTACGGGGATAGTATACGGAATTCTTGCATTGGCAGCAGCAGCTGCAATATACATATAGGTGGACATATGAGCGATAATAACAATAAAAATAAAAACCAGAATACAACTAAAACAAACATTGAAAAGGACTTGAATAAAAATGAAGCAAACTTAAGAAACATATTCAAGAATGCTGATGATATTGTCTTCAGAAAAATTGAAGGAGGACAAAATCAAAAAATCAACATGCTTTTGGTGTATGTGGACGGTATGACTACAAAGGAATCAATAAGCGAATATGCTGTTCAAAATCTCATGATGAACTTGAATCTTGAAAACCTTGAGAAAAGTCCGGACAATGAAATTTTAAATGCCGTGTCAAAGACTAACATTGCAATTCTTGAGGTGAAGGCTCTCTTAACTTTAGAAGAATGTGTGGACAAGATGCTTTCCGGGGAAACAGTGCTTTTAATCGACACATGCACAAAAGGTATCATGCTTTCATCAAGAGGCTGGCCAATGAGGGGTGTTCAGGAACCGGCAGCAGAAACTCTCATAAGAGGTGCAAGGGATGGTTTCAATGAAACAATGAAAGTTAACATTACGCTTATCAGGAGAAGAATAAGAGATCCAAGACTGAAGGTGAAATACACACAGGTTGGATCCAGGTCAAAAACCGATATGGCAATTATGTACATAGATGACCTTGTAAACAAGACCGTGCTTGATACAGTTGAAAAAAGAATCAAAAATATAGATATTGAAGCAATCCTTGAAAGTTCCTACATAGAAGAAATGATTGAAGATGACAGTTATTCACTTTTTCCTCAAATTGAAAATACAGAGAGACCTGATGCAGCAGCTTCAGCGCTTCTGGAGGGAAGAGTTGTCATAGCTGTAGACAACACTCCTACAGTGCTTATTGCACCTGCAATTTTTGTTTCATTCATGCAGTCTTCGGAGGATTACTATGAAAGATGGCTTCCATCATGCATCACACGAATGATAAGGTATGTGGCACTTCCCATTGTAATGTTGCTGCCTGCCTTGTATGTGGCTGTTACTCAGTTTCACCCAAACATGCTTCCTACGCAGCTAGCCCTTTATGTGGCTGCATCCAGAGCTAATGTTCCTTTCCCGCCTTATTTTGAAGCTCTTTTGATGGAACTTGTAATAGAGCTGGTGAGAGAAGCATCAATGAGAATAACAACACCGGTGGGCTCCACCATAGGACTTGTTGGAGGTCTGGTAATCGGGCAGTCTTCTGTGGAAGCAGGGCTTATAACACCATTGGCAGTTATAATAGTTGCCCTTACAGCAATAGCTTCATTTACAATACCAAGCTACAATTTCAGTACTACCCTTAGGATGATAAGATTTGCATTCATATTACTTGCAGCCATATTTGGGCTGTTTGGTATATCCATAGGTTTAAGTGTGCTCATAATACATCTTTGCACACTTAAGAGCTGCGGGATTCCATATATGTCTCCGCTGTCAAGTTTTATTGAAAATAGAAGCGATTTGAAGGATACCATCATAAGGCCGAGAATTAAAAACATGGTTCGTAAGCCAAAATATCTTCAGGCAGAAAAAGAAAAGGGGAATTAAATGTTCAATCAGGATATTACACCTTATCAGAATATATCAATTTTAATATTGGTTTCATTTGCTTTTCAGTCATTGCTGATGCCATCAATACTTTCAGAAATTGACGGTCCGGTGGGATGGATTTCCATTGCAGCTGCAGCGCTGTTTTTGTATCTGGCCATGAGACCGGTAAACAAACTCATGGAAAAACACAGCGAAGACACAATCATAAGCATTTCAAACAAGCTTTTTCCGAAATTTATATCAAAATCCATAGGATTATACTACATATTAATGTTTTTGATTTCAAACAGCATATTGCTCAAGGATTTTTCGGAACAGATAAAACTGATGATGCTTTTCAATACTCCGCTGAGCACAATAATCATTGCAATACTTCTGACTGCAGGATACGCTGCCAAAAAAGGAATGCAGACTATTGCAAACATAACAAATATTGCTGTTGTAATTGCGCTTATACCCTATCTTTTGATAATAGTATTTTCAACATATTACGCAGATTACACCAATGTACTTCCGATTTATCCAGCTGATGTTGTTGGAGTTGCAAAATCAATACCTTTTGCAATGCTTGGTTTCTTTGGTTTTTCAATACTCATGTTTTCCAACAGCCGTGTAGCCATAAAAGAAAAAAACCTCATGATCAATAAAAGGTTCATTGTCATTAGTGCCATTCTTTATATAGCATGCTACCTTTTAATAGTTGTAAAGTTTGGAATGAAGGAAGCTGTAAATATGGTGTGGCCATTCATATCAGTTATGAAATTTGTGAACATACCCGGGTTTTTCTTTGAGAGCACAGAAATTGTAGGCCTTTGTTTTCAAATTGTTGTTACATTCACCTGCATATGCATACTTTCATATTTTACAAACCTTTCCATGCAGGAAACTTTCAAAACAAGAGAAAACGGCTACTTCATTTTCATTCAGATACCCATACTGTACCTGATGGCAGCGGCGCTTCCGGGAATGTACATGATGTTTCCGTACATACGCATACCCATTTATGCACTGAGTGCACTGAATTTCCTCATACCGTTGTTAGTAGCTTTAAAAGACAAATTAAGAGTGAAGAATGAAGAATTAAGAATTAAATGATGGTTTTGTGCATGGCACAAAATCAACCATAATTATTAATTCTTAACTCTTAATTCTTAATTAATAAAAGGGGTTTATATGAAAAATTTAAAATTAATATTAGTTGTTTTGGCAGCATTGATGCTGACAGGATGCTGGGACAGCGTGGAAATAAACAAGAGGGAATATCTGTTTGCTGTGGGAATAGACAAGGAAGGGGACACACTTAAGTTCACTGCTGAAATTCCCAAAATAAATGAAGGAAGTGAAGAACAAAGAATTATTTATTCCATGGAAAACAACAACTTTGCGGACTTTTACAACACAAGCTATCTTCATTCAGACAAGGCCATTTCAGACAGGTTAATGCAGGTTATAGTCCTTGGAGAGGAAACAGCAAAGGATCCGGAAATATTTAAAAAAATATTTGATGAAATACAAAGATCTCCTCAAATGAACAGAAGGGTCAAAATCTGCATTGCAAAAGGAAAGGCAGAAGACATTATAAACACAGAGATACCAAGCAATCCCATTGTGGGAAGATTTTTAAGCGACATGCTTGTGAAGCTTAAAAGGGAATCCTACCAGGATATATACACTTTTGATGAAGCAATACTTCATCTGGGTCAGACAGGAAATGCAATGATTCCTGTTGTTGAAATGAACGACAAGAGCCTTAAAATAGAAAGGGCGGCTGTAATCAAGGAATATGAGCTTCTTGGATTTTTGGAAACTGAAGAAGTGGAATCAATAATGCTTTTGTTGAATCCAACAAAGGCTAACATAAAGAACATAAACATTGAAGCTGACGAGAAGACTCTGGCTCTTGGGGCAGTGGATGTGAGCATGACGGAGGATATTGATTTAGACGGAGACAAACTAAGTGTTGATTACTATATTACATTGTACTGCTATGTGGATTCATTCATCATAGGTGATGACAGCCTTGCAGATGAAAATTTCATGAACAAGGTGAAGGAAGAGTCGTTGAAAAAAATTTCCGATACCACATATTCCACCATAGATAAGCTGCAGCATACATACAGGGCAGATCTTATCAGGATAAAGGATGATTTGTACAAATTTCACAAGCAGGATTATGAAAAAATAATGGATAAATATGATGAGGTTTTTGAAGCAGCCGACATAAATGTTCATTTCAAAATGGATATAAAAAGTATAGGGCTGGTAAAATAGGGGGAAAAATGAGTTACAGAAAGAAAATATTATATTCGGCAGCATTTGTATTAATGGCTGCACTAGTTTCATACAGTGTTGAATCATACATGGGAATGGCAAAAATAAATGAGAAAGTTATACGTCTTCACGTTATTGCAAACTCTGACAGCTTTGAGGACCAGCAGCTTAAGTACCAAGTCAGAAACAGCGTCATAACAACTTTCAATAACCAGTTTAAAAATATCTCTTCAAAAGAAGACAGCGAAAAAATTATAATTGAAAAAATAGGAGATATCAGGCAGGAAGCAGAAACAGTGATTAAAAATGAAGGTTATGACTATGAAGTGAACGTTTATTACGGAAATTACAAGTTTCCAAGGAAGCTTTACGAGGACATAGTCCTTCCGGAAGGTTACTATGATTCTGTGAGGATAGAAATAGGAATGGCCGAAGGGAAAAACTGGTGGTGTGTCATGTTCCCTCCTTTATGCTTTGTTGATTTCGGAAAGGATGAAAGCAAGCCGGTTTTTGAAGTCGATACTGAAGCGAAACTCAGAGAAGTGCTGACAGAAGAAGAAATCGAGAACATAAAAACAAAAAGGGGATTAGAAGAAATAAAGTTGAAATCAAAAATATTTGAGTTTATAGAAAAAGGCAAGGTTGAAAATACAGGACTTTACTCCACTGACCGTTCTAAAACATACGCAGAATCAATTTCAATTAAGAATTAATAATGAAGAATTAAGAATTATGGTAGGCTTTGTCATCTGCACAAAGTCATCATTCATTTTTAACTCTTAACTCTTAATTCTTAATTAATGAAAAGGTATATCCAGCTTCTTAATCTTATATTGTAGGGTTTGGCGGGGGACATTTATTAGTTTCGCTGCTTTTGCAATGTTGTAGTCTGTCTGCTCGAGAGCTGAAATTATAATTTCCCTTTCCACCTTGTCAACAGCAACGTTCAATGGCTGTATTACACTTGTATCCAGAGAACTTGAGTATGTCGGGTGATAATTTTTGAACTGGAAGGGAAGGTGTTCTTCTCTTATGAGGTCACCGTCATATAGGGACACAGCACTTTCAATGGCATGTTCCAGTTCTCTGACATTTCCAGGCCAGCTGTATTCCATGAAAATGTCCATTACTTCTTTGGAGATTCCGCTGAAAAACTTGCTGCACTTATCATTGTATTTTTTTATGAAGTGTTCAACAAGTATGGGTATGTCTTCCTTCCTTTTGCACAAATCAGGTATTACCAGTGTGATAACATTGAGCCTGAAAAATAAGTCCTGTCTTAGCTGCTTATTTTCAACCACTTCGTTTATTTCAGTGTTTATTGCTGAAATTACTCTCACGTCAACATCAACTGTGTTGCTTGAACCCACTCTCCTAACTCTTCCGTCCTGCAGAACTCTCAAAAGCTTTGTCTGAAGCTCCAGTGGCATGGAGTTTATTTCGTCAAGGAACAATGTTCCTCCATTTGCAAGCTCAAACAGCCCGGGCCTGTTTTCAGCACCTGTGAAGCTTCCCTTAACTGAACCGAACAAAATGCTTTCCAGAAGATTAGATGGAAGTGCCGCACAGTTTTGGGCAATGAAGGGCTTATGCTTACGGTTGCTTGAGTTGTGAATAGACTGAACAAAAAGTTCCTTTCCTGTTCCTGTGCTTCCTGCCACCATTACAGGTGAATCAGACATAGCAGCTTTTAAACCCAGGGATTTCAATTTAAGCATTTCCTTATTTTGACCTATTATGTCAAGGAAGTTGAATTTTGCCAGTGGTTTTGAAGTTTTTTCAAGGCTTTCACTTGTTTCATAAAGTTCACGCTGCAGATTTACAATTTTTTCTGACAATTCCCTAACTTTTGTGATATTTCGTGAAACTTCAAGAGCACCAACTACTTTGTTGTTGTAGGTGATGGGAAGTGTTGAGTTTAATGTTGAAATTTTATCACCCTTGTAATTTACAAAATTTTGTTCTACATTGTAAATGGGTTTGCCGGTTTTAAGCACTTTAAGAATGGTGCTTGTGTCAAATGAAAGGGAAGGGTATACTTCAAGAATGTGCCTGCCTATAGCCTTGTCCACATCTATTTCATCCAGCTGCTTGGCAGCAACGTTGTAATATACTATTTTTCCGCTTGCATCAACTATATGAATTCCATCTGTAATGATATTAATTGCTTGAATTAAAGCATCAAAATATTTAATTTCCATAGCTCTCCTCTTTAGCGCCTAAAATTAGGCATATAATGCCGAAAAATGGGCAACAATGTTCGTGTTTGTTGAAATGCGGCAATCTTTGTTTAAAATATATCAATTTTCAACTTGTTATAACTTTCTTCTGCGCCGCCAAAAGTAATCTTATATTCAACATATATTTGGCCTTTCCCAAATTCATTTAGTGAATTTTTATAAATTGCTGTAGTGAAATCAAGGTCAAATGTTCCATAGGGGGTGGTGTAAAGGTTGCTGTTCCTTGTATCCTGTTGAAACTCCATTTTGGAAGAATAAAGTCCAATCTTGGTCATAATCATTTTGTCTTTGTAAATTTTAAGCCTGGTCCTACTTCCCTTGTTTTCTGTTATATCGCTTTCATCATAGTTTACTGTGAAGCATCCTCCGTGGTGTTCAAGTACTGCTTCAGTGATAAGCTCTATGACATCTTCGTTTCCAGCTTCGTCAACAGTCTGTGTAGTGGTTATTTTCAATTTTACCTTGTCCAATTTATCATCTCCTGATCAGGTTTTATTCTATTATCATTATTGTAATGGATTTATTAATATTTTATTATTATTTCACAAATTGCGGTGTAAAATCAATAATTATGTTGTATACTGTTAATTATACCAAAGTTATAAGTGAAGAGCAATATCAAAAAGCTGAAAATTCGGCACTCAGCATTTTTTGATAAACTTTGTTAAAGTAAAAACACTGAAATATGCCTATTTTTATTTTTTTTTAAAGTTGGCATAATAATTGCACTATAATATTGTGAATATACCCAATATTCACCCAATAATAAGCATTAATATAGGAGGCGCTATGATTAAAAAAGGAAACCCATACGGAACTCACAGGGTTATAGAACCAAAAGGAGTGCTGCCACAGCCAGCTTTGAAAGTCGACAACACAATGGAAATATATGATAATGAAGTATTGATCAATGTTCAGACTTTAAATGTGGACTCAGCAAGCTTTACACAAATAAGTGATCAAGCAGGCGGTGACGTTGAAAAAATCAAAGAAATAATGAAGGGAATAGTTGCTGAAAGAGGAAAACACCAAAACCCTGTAACAGGATCAGGCGGAATGCTTATAGGCACAGTTGAGCAAGTAGGACCTGCATTAGAAGGAAAAACTGATTTAAAAGTTGGAGATAAGATTGCAACTTTGGTATCCTTATCCTTGACTCCATTAGTAATTGAAGAAATACTTGAAGTAAGAAAAGAAATCGACCAGGTAGACATTAAAGGCAAGGCAATATTGTTTGAAAGCGGAATTTATGCTAAAATACCTACAGACATTCCTGAAAATCTGGCTTTGTCAGTTCTTGACGTAGCAGGAGCACCTGCACAGACTGTTAAGCTTGTAAAAGAAGGAGATACTGTGCTTGTTCTTGGGGGCGCAGGAAAATCAGGCCTTCTCTGCTTGTATGAAGCAAAAAAATTAGCCGGTCCAACTGGTAAGGTTATTTGCTGGGCACACAGACAAAGCTCACTTGATACTGTTAAAGAGCTTGGTTTAGCCGATGTTTGCATAGCAGGAGATGCTACAGACGCAATTGAAGTTTACGAAAAGATAATGGAAGCTACAGACGGAAAACTTTGTGATTTAGTTATAAGCTGTGTTTCCAGACCAAATTGCGAAATGTCTGCAATCCTTGCAACAAAGGATGAAGGAACAGTTTATTTCTTCAGCATGGCAACTAGCTTTACAAAGGCAGCATTAGGTGCAGAAGGCGTTGGCAAAGACGTTAACATGATGGTAGGAAACGGATATTGTAAAGGACATGCAGAAATTTCTCTTCAAATAATGAGAGAAAGCAAAGAATTAAGAGACTTGTACACTAAATTATACGCATAATTTAAAGTAATATTTATAAATTCAAATACTAATTAAGAAATAATTCTTAATTAGTATTTCCATGCTAAAAATAATAAAATGGAGGGATCATAGTGGCTTATTACAATGAAATCGAACTCTGGAAGGATGTAAAACCTGAAGAGTGGAGCGACTGGAAATGGCAGGTTGAAAACAGAATCGACTCTGTAGAAAAAATCAAACAAATAATCAACATCACAAAACAAGAAGAAGAAGATATATCAAAGGTGCTGGAAAAATTCAGAATGGGTATAACACCATATTATGCAGCACACATGGATAAGGATGACCCGAGAGATCCTGTTAGAATGCAGGCTGTTCCTACATTTGCAGAAACTCATGTAAGTTCTGCAGACATGCTTGACCCGCTGCATGAAGATACTGACTCACCGGCTCCAGGACTTACTCACAGATATCCTGACAGAGTATTGTTTCTTATAACAGACCAATGCTCTATGTACTGCAGACACTGCACAAGAAGAAGATTTGCAGGACAGTGCGATGATGAAGTTTCCATGGAAAACATCGACAAATGCATCGAATATATCAGAAAAACTCCTGTAGTAAGAGACGTTCTTTTGTCAGGCGGAGACTGCTTGCTGGTTTCTGACGAAAAACTTGAATATATAATCAAAAAATTAAGAGAAATACCTCATGTTGAAATAATCAGACTTGGTTCAAGAACACCTGTTGTTCTTCCTCAGCGTATTACTGACAATCTGGTTAACATGTTAAAAAAATATCACCCAATTTGGCTGAACACTCATTTCAACCATCCAAAGGAATTCACTCCTGAATCTATGGAAGCTTTGAGAAAGCTTGCTGATGCAGGCATTCCATTAGGAAACCAGTCAGTATTGTTAAGAGGAGTTAACGACTGTCCTCATATTATGAGAGAACTTGTTCATAAACTTGTTATGAACAGAGTAAGACCATATTATATTTATCAATGTGACCTATCTCTTGGAATTGAACATTTCAGAACTCCTGTTGCAAAGGGAATTGAAATAATTGAGTCCTTGAGAGGACATACTTCAGGATATGCAGTTCCTACATTTGTTGTTGATGCTCCTGGCGGCGGCGGAAAGATTCCTGTAATGCCAAACTATGTATTGTCACAGTCAGCTGACAAAGTAATTTTAAGAAACTATGAAGGCGTTATAACAACATACACAGAACCACATCTTCCAGACATTGAATGTACATGCGATGTATGTCAGGGCAAGAAGTCAGATCCGTTAACAGGAGTAGCAGGCTTATTGCAAGGAAATGAATTAGCATTAGAGCCTACTAAACTGGCAAGAAGAGAAAGAGTTCACCACGAATAAAAAGTTAAGAATTAAGAATGAAGGAATAGAAATTAAGAATTAAGAGTGAAGAATTAAGAATTGAATGAAAGGATTTGTGCTTTGCACAAATCCTACCATAATTATTAACTATTCATTATTAATTCTTAATTGAGTAAAAAGGGGCTTTTATGAGACTAATTGATTCTATCAGACAAAATGGCTTTGAAACTGTATCCATAATCGGGCTTGCAAAAAATGCAGGTAAGACAGTGGCACTCAATTATCTCATAGAAGAGGCAGAAAACAACAATATTAAAATTGGAATAACATCAACAGGCAGAGATGGAGAAAATACGGATCTTGTGACGCAGACACAAAAACCTTCCGTCTACGTAAGGGAAGGTATGTATGCAGCAACAGCCAAAAAAACTCTTCTGCTGTCTGATGCAAAGACGGAAATACTGGAAACAACAGGAATAAGCACTCCAATGGGAGAAGTCATAATTGTCAAGGTAAGACAGGGAGGCAATATTCAGATTGCCGGGCCTGTTAATGTTACGGATATGAAGTACGTGGCAGGGCGATTAAAACATTTTGGGGCACAAATTGTTTTTATCGACGGAGCAATTGACAGAAAGGCTGTTTCATCACCTGCAGCAACCGATGCCTGTATAATGGCAACAGGAGCGGTTTTAAGCAGAGACATGAAAAAAGTCATTGAAAAGACGGCTCACGCAGTTGAGTGCTATACTTTGAAACAAACAACGGATGAAATTAAAAGGATAGTTTCAAAGAAGAACAAAACATGCATCATATTGCATGATGGAAGTGTGATTGTTCCTGAAATTAAAACAAGCATAACAGGGGGCAAAAAAATAAGCGAGCTTATTGATGAGAATGCTGCCTGTGTGTTTGTCAAAGGGGCAGTAACAACAGCTTTGCTGAAAGATTTATGGGAAAACAAATATTTAAGAGGCATTGAAGTAATAATAGAAGATGGTACAAAATTGTTCACGGATATTAATGTGTGGAATGAAATGAGACAAAAAGGTCTCAAGGTTGTAACGCTTAACAGCATAAATGTTGTGGCTGTAACCTTGAATCCTGTATCTCCTGCAGGGTATTTTTTTGACAGTGCCTTGTTCAGGGAAAGCATGGAAAGACATATTCCAGCAGTGAAAATAGTTGATGTGGTGTCGGGCGGTGATGCAGAATGAAGCGTTTTATGACAGAGAACACGGCTAAAAATATAAACTTTGATTATATTTTCAGCGAGGTTAAACCAATTACCGAATATGGTATCAAAAAAAAGCAGGAAGCTGTACCTTTTTTTAAGGGTCAAGAGGCAGATCTTAAGAATGAGTTCAATAAAATAAGGGCATTTATTGAAAACAGAAAAAGGCGTGATATCATTGACGTGCTCAAACATATCAAGAACATATATGAAACAATAGAGAGGGCAAACAAGAATCAGGTTTTAGATGAAGTTGAGCTTTTTGAAGTCAAGAATTTCCTGATTCAAGTGCAAAGACTGGATAAAATTTTAAGAGGCATATCCATAAATAATTTAAAGCAGCTTACACCTCTGCCGCAGCTCTATGAACTGTTGGATCCATCTCATGAAAATCTGAACACATTTTATATTTACGATGAATATACGGAAAAACTTAAAAACTTAAGAAATGAAAAAAGACAAGTTGAAAAAGACATTAAGAAGTTAAAAAATGATATAAAAGAAGATGTACAAAAAAAATACAACATCAAACTGAGCACAAGAGATGAAGCAACAATAAGCAAATCTCAGAAAGAAAAAGTCGAAGAAATGTCAAGAGACATAAATCTTCGTATATCAGGAGAAAACTATCTTAATGTGATTTTCAAAATCAAAAACAACGAGAGCATTGATTTACTGGAGCAAAAATACGAAGCTTTATCCAGGGAAGAAGAAGAAGAGGAATATAATATAAGGCAGGAAATTTCTTCTCAAATAAAAAAATATTATGGTGTGCTCATTGAAAATACCCGTGTCATAGGTGAAACGGATTATATAATTGCAAAAGCAAATTTCGCTCAGAAAACAAATTCCGTTGAGCCTGAAATAATTTCTGAGCTTCAATTGGATGTGAAGGGCGGAAGAAATCTTAAGCTTGAAAAGACATTGAAAGAAAAGCATATGGAATATGTTCCTGTTGATTTAAACTTAAGAAAAAACGTCATATGCATTACAGGGGCAAACATGGGGGGGAAGACTGTATCCCTCAGGATGATTGGACAAATTGCAGCCATGGCAAGCTACGGTATGTTTGTGCCGTGTGAGTATGCAAAATTATGTCTTTTCGATCACATATATATATCAGTTGGAGATGATCAGTCCATTGAAAAAGGACTTAGTACCTTTGGTGCGGAAATAGTGAATTTAAAAGAAGCGTTGGAGAATTCTCTTGACAGGTGTCTTATTTTGGTGGATGAACTTGCAGGAGGTACTAATCCAAAGGAAGGATATGCAATCACAAAGGCTGTTGTCAACTATCTTAAAAAGAAGGATTGCATAACGGTGCTCACAACACATTATGACAATGTTGCAAATGATGATGAAGTTCAGAATTTGCAGGTTGCCGGGCTGAAGCTTCCTGATGAGGCTGATTTATTTGTAAACAGAAGCATTGAACAAATATCCAAATATATGGATTACAGGCTTATTGAAGTTAAATATAAAAGCGATATTCCAAAGGATGCACTGAGAATTGCAAGCATAGCAGGCATTTATCCTGAAATTATCGAAGATGCAGAGAATTATATTAATTAAGAATTAAGAGTTAAGAATTAAGAATTGAATGAGAAATTAAGGCAAAGCCTTAATTCAACCATAATTCTTAATTATTCATTAATCACTCTTAATTACAAAAAAGGGAGGTAAC
This sequence comes from Sedimentibacter sp. B4, assembly GCF_000309315.1. Lineage (NCBI taxonomy): Bacteria > Bacillati > Bacillota > Tissierellia > Sedimentibacter > Sedimentibacter sp. B4. Next base: position 18,388 of record NZ_CANG01000035.1, on the reverse strand, counting down.
ATGGAAAGCAAATTAAACCTTAATCAAGGACTCATTGACAGCGCGCGTTCAGCTGCAAAAAACATAGCTGAAAATGTACAGCAGTTTATAGATAAAAACACAACTGTAACAGTTGAAAGAACAGTGGCAAGACTTATGGGAGTTGACGGCGTTGACGAAATCGACAAACCTCTTCCAAATGTACTTGTTGACAACATCAAGGAAGGCGGTGGACTGTCAAGAGGAGTAGCATTCTGGATTGGAAACGCTATGGTAAACACGGGACTCACTCCTCAGGAAATAGCAGAAAAAGTCAGTGCCGGCGAAATAGATATCACAAAGCTTCCAATTGCTGATGAGAAAAAAATCATGGATGCTGTTTATGAAACTGCAAAAATGATGGTTGAAAGAATAAAAAACAACAGGGCAAAAAGAGAAGATTATTTAAATACAATAGGTGAAGGACAGAAACCTTATCTATATGTAATAGTTGCTACAGGAAACATCTATGAAGATGTTCTCCAGGCTCAGGCTGCTGCAAGACAAGGAGCTGACGTTATTGCAGTTATACGTACAACTGCTCAAAGCTTGTTGGACTATGTTCCATACGGACCTACAACTGAAGGATTTGGAGGAACTTTTGCAACTCAGGAAAACTTCAGAATAATGAGAAGAGCTCTTGACGAAGTCGGTGAAGAAATAGGAAGATACATTAGGCTCTGCAACTACTGCTCAGGCCTTTGCATGCCTGAAATAGCAGCAATGGGAGCAATGGAAAGACTTGATGTTATGCTTAATGATGCATTGTACGGAATTCTTTTCAGAGACATCAACATGCAAAGAACTCTTGTTGACCAGTATTTCTCAAGAATAATCAACGGCTTTGCAGGAATAATCATAAATACAGGTGAAGACAACTACCTTACTACAGCTGATGCAGTTGAAGAAGCTCACACAGTGCTTGCTTCTCAGCTTATAAACGAACAGTTTGCTCTTAAGGCAGGGATTCCTGAAGAACAAATGGGATTAGGTCATGCATTTGAAATGAACCCAACTTTGGAAAACGGATTTTTGTATGAGCTTGCACAGGCACAGATGGCAAGAGAAATATTCCCTAAGGCTCCATTGAAATACATGCCTCCTACAAAATTCATGACAGGAAACATATTCAGAGGACATTTGCAGGATGCACTGTTCAATTTCATATCAATCTGGACACACCAGGGTATTCAGCTTCTTGGTATGCCAACTGAAGCAATTCATACTCCTCATCTTCAGGACAGAATGCTTTCAATTGAAAATGCACAGTACATTTTCAACAATGCAAGAAACATAGGCGATGAAGTTGAATTCAAGAAAGACGGAATGATTCAGAAGAGAGCTCAGGAAGTTCTCGCCAAAGCTGAAAGCCTCTTGAAGGACATCGAAACTGAAGGAATTTTCGATACAATTGAAAAAGGAAAGTTCGGCGGAGTTAAGAGAAGTTTCACAGGCGGAAAAGGACTTGCAGGAGTTGTGGAAAAAGATGAAAAATACTTTAACCCATTTATTGATTTGATGCTTGGAGGTGTGAAGTAATGGAAGGAATTCAAAAAGTTGATTTAACAAATGTAAAACCTTATGGTGACACATTAAATGACGGAATGGTTCAGATGAGCTTCACATTGCCTGTACCATACGGAGACGAAGCAAGCGAGGCTGCAAAGCAGCTGGTTTCCAAAATGGGATTTGACGAGCCTGCAGTTGTTTATTCAAAGGACTTGGGCGTTGGCTACACATACTTTGTAATGTACGGTAAATGCACTCACACTGTTGACTACACTACAATTGAAGTGCCAAAAGTAGACATTGAGTTCATGGACAGACACCAGGTTGAAGATTATATAAAAGAAAACATTAAAAGAGACGTTGTTATTGTAGGAGCATGCACAGGAACAGATGCTCACACAGTAGGAATTGACGCCATCATGAACATGAAGGGCTTCGATGGAAATTATGGACTTGAAAGATACAACGGAATTGAAGCAATAAACCTGGGAAGCCAGGTTCCAAATGAAGAACTTATTGCAAAAGCCATAGAATTTAAGGCAGATGCAATTCTGGTATCACAGGTTGTAACACAAAAGGACGTACACATAGCAAATCTTACTCAGCTTGTTGAAATGATGGAAGCTGAAGGGTTGAGAGATAAAATGATTCTTGTGTGCGGAGGACCTCGTATTTCTCACGAACTTGCACAGGAACTTGGATATGATGCAGGATTTGGTTCAGGCAGCTTTGCTAATCATGTTGCAACATTTGTTGTAAAACAAATAGTTGAGAGAAACTTGATATAAACGATATAATTATAGTAGGAGTAATGCTCCAGCGGAATGGCAAGCCATTCCGTTTTTTTTATTTATGGATAACATAACAGTGTACTTTATTTTCCAGATTTGTAGGGGCGGACCTAGTGTCCGCCCGGGGTTGAGCATCAAATTTCAGCTGTTTTACCTTGATAAAAAATTTTCATATTTATGGAAATCCATATTCGTATAATGTATAATGTACATAAAAGAAGCAGGAGATTTGTATGGAAAAATATAAGAAATTTTTATACATCCTAAAGGCTGTAATATTCATATCATTATTCACATCTGCGTTGTACTTTGAAAGTGCAAAAAAGCAGCGTCTTATTATATTATGTTTATTGTTCATTGCTTTTCTTGTGACTAACATGGGTAAATACTTCATTAAAGATAAAAAGAGAGTTTATCTCATGTCTTTTGCAGCGGACACAGCACTTATTTATTTAATTGAATTTAACTCAAGACTTCTTATCAATTACTTTTTTCACTCATTTTACATAATTGTACTTCTTGAAGCAACGCTTACATTACAACTTACAAAGGGAATAATACTTGGAACATTGATTGTTCTCGTTTCAATGATTAAGTACATATACTTGATTTACTATAAATTCAATTTATCAAGCGTGTCTCAGATGATGTTTTTTTTCATGATTAATATTTTAATCCTTATCATCGCATCTTTTGCTCAACAAAACAAGCAGGAGAAGGAAAAAAAGGACGTGCTCTACAAGGAGCTTCTGGATGCCCACAGAAAATTGAGAGAATATACTGATGAAGTCAACCGTCTTTCTGTGATTGAAGAAAGAAACAGAATTGCAAGAGACATTCACGACAATCTTGGACATAACATGACTGCGTTGATAATGCAGCTACAGATGGCGGAGCATTACATGAAGACAGGTTCAGGCAAGACACAGGAAATGCTTCAAAATTCCATACAAACAGCAAGGGACAGCCTTTCCTCAATAAGGGAAGTTGTTGAAACTTTAAGAGGAAAAGAGAGAATAGTATCACCGGAAAAAGCAGTAAGGACACTTATTGATGAATTTTCGCAAAAAACCGGTGCGGAAATAAATTTAAATATAAGCGGAGAAGTAATAAATGATGTGAAAGCAGGAACTGCCCTTTACCACATATTGCAGGAAAGCCTCACAAACTCCGTGAGACATGGAAGCGCCACAAAAATTGAAATTGAGCTTGATTATTCAGAAACTTCTGTAAGTTTTTCCATCAAGGACAACGGCAGAGGTTCTGAAAACATAAAAGAAGGTTTTGGAATGAAGGGAATTCGCGAAAGGGTAGAGGATTTTAAGGGCAGTGTAGAATTTCAGTCTCATGATGGCTTTTATGTAAAAGGAATTCTTTATTTGGAGGATGTATGATAAAGTTACTGTTGGTTGATGATCAGGATATATTACTTGAAGGATTAAAACTAATACTTGGCATGGAGGAAGACATAGAAATTTCAGGAACTGCCAACAACGGTAAAAAAGCATATGAATTTTGCAAGTGGAACATGCCGGATGTTGTTCTAATGGATATTCAAATGCCTGAATTAAACGGTGTTGAGGTGACAAAGATGATTCACCGTGATTTTCCTAAGGTCAAAGTAATAGTGCTTACAACATTCAATGATGATGAATATATTTATGATGCCTTGAAAAACGGAGCTTCCGGCTATATGTTAAAGGATACTTCTCCTTCTGAAATTGCCAGGGCTGTGCGCACTGTGTATAACGGCGGAGCCCTCATTCAGTCGGAGGTTGCTGTAAAGGTAATAGACAAATTTTCAGAGCTTGCTAAGGAAAAAAGGGAAAAAAGTATAGATCCTAGAGCAGATTTGTTGACGGACAGGGAAAAAGACATCTGTCGTCTCATAGCAGAGGGAAAAAACAACAAGGAAATTGCAGATGAATTATTTTTAAGCCAAGGCACTGTTAAAAATCACATAACAAGGGTTTTAATAAAGCTTGACCTTAGGGATAGAACACAGCTCGCAGTCTTCACAATCAAAAATGATTTGTAGATATTAATTAAATGTTAGATTTTTCTAGGGGGCGGACCTTGTGTTCGCCCTTGTCAGTAAGAAAAATAATGTGCCAAAAGTCATGCTTCACAACTTAATTATGTGATTTGCGATACTAGAAAACTACTTTAAATAAATATAAAATGGTATTGTAATATAATAAAACCTACAGGAGGGTATTATGAAAAGAATATTATTTGCAGCATTGGCACTTATGCTTATGATTTCACTGTCAGCATGCAATACCAGCAGTCTTGAAGAATATAAACAAGCATCGGAGAAAACGAATCAGATTACAAGGGGCAAAGTTTCAGGAGAATTTGCAACTAAAATTGAACTCAACACTGAAAATTTGACTGCTGAAGAAATAAAGGAACTTAATTATTACAAGGACATGAAGGGAAGCTTCAATGTTTCCTACGACGATGAAGCAGGAAAAAGCATATTCAGAAATTATCTCAACATGGGAGGCCTTGGATTTGATTTTGAAGTGTTCATAAACGGTGAAGAAATGTTTATGAAACTTCCGGTGGTTGGAAAATACATGAAGCTCGATGAAGTAGAGGCAAATGTTAATGTTGAAGAAAATGAAGAGATTATTTCAGAAGAAACCATTGATTTTATAACACAAAAATGGATCAGCCTCATGAATGATGACGATGTTTTCAAGGGGAAGGATATTGTCCTTACAACTCCAGACGGAGAAGTCAAAACAACTGAGTATGAAATAAAATTAAATGATCAGCAGATAAAAACCCTGGTCAAGGAAAGCACTGACATACTTGCAAGGGATGAAAAGCTTAATAGTTTCTATAGGAAATATATTGAGAAAAGTTCAGAAGAATCAAATGTAAAATCTTTTGAAGGCATTCTTGCAGAACTGAAAACTGGCATAGACAATTACAACATTGAAAGCTTTATATATACTGCATATGTTGATATAGACGGATATATTGTAAATGAAACATTTGAAATTTCTGCAAGTGTTATTGACCCGGATGAAAAAGAGATTAAGGGGCTCAGTTACAAACTGAATTTGAACAATTTTGACATCAATAAGGAACAAAACTTTGATTTTCCTGTCTTGTCAAATGATAATACGCTGAGTGTTGATGAAATGGATGAAAGTATGCCTGACATGATGAAGAACTTGTTCAATAATGAAGATTAGGGGTGTGTTATGTTAAAAGTTGAAAATTTATATAAAAATTTCGGAAAAGTCAATGCTGTTGACGGAGTCAGCTTTGAGGTGAAAAAAGGGGATGTGTTTGGGCTGCTGGGACCAAACGGTGCAGGAAAGTCCACAACTATATCTATGATTTCAACATTGCTGGCTCCTTCTTCAGGAGAAATATTGTACGATGGAAAAAGTATATTTGATAACCAGAAGTCAGTCAGACAAAGACTGGGGGTTGTTCCCCAGGAAATAGCTCTTTATCCTACCCTTTCCGGATATGAAAACCTCAGGTTTTGGGGAAGCATATATGGACTTAAGGGAGATGAACTTAAGAAAAGAATTGATGAAGTTTCTGATATAATTGAGCTTAACGGAAGATTGAAAGACAGGGTTGACAAATACTCAGGAGGAATGAAGAGGAGGCTCAACATCGGAGCTGCCCTCCTTCACATGCCTGAGATGCTCATAATGGATGAACCCACCGTTGGTATAGATCCTCAATCAAGAAACCACATACTTGACACAGTTTTAAAACTTAACAATCAAGGCATAACAATAATCTACACCAGCCATTACATGGAGGAAGTGGAATATCTTTGCAACAAGGTTTGCATCATGGATGAAGGAAAGATTATTGCTTCCGGCAGTCAGGATGAGCTTGTGGAAATGATTAGAGAAAAAACACAGATAAATGTGAGACTGAACAGAGTGGATGCCATGATTTCTGAAAGGTTAAAAGAAATCAAAGGTGTGTCTGATGCAAGGATTTCTGATGACACCGTTGTGCTCCACGGAGAAAATGCCGATACTCTTCTTGCTGACATTGCATTGAAGGTTTCAGAAAACGGAATGTTTATAAAGTCAATTGATGTCAAAAAACCCAATCTTGAAGCAGTGTTTCTTCATTTGACGGGAAAAGCCCTTAGGGATTAAGGTGAGCGTATGAAAATGTTAAGCATTATTATTAAGGATTTACGAACAATTTTAAGCGATAAACATGCAGTTGCAATAATAATAATCATGCCGCTCATATTGATGACAATATTGAGTTTTGCTTTGAAGTCTTCATTTTCTGACGGTGACTATTTTGATGAAGGCGTGAAGATTGCAGTTGTGAAGCTGTATGACGGGGAAGAGGATTCAAGGATGTTTGATGAAACCTTAAGAAACGGTATTTTTTCAAAAAACATGGGGGAAGAAACTATCACAGAGCTTGGAGATTCTAGCCGTGATGTTGATCCTGAAAAAATATTCTTTGAAGAATTTCTTGGAAGCGATGAGGTTTCAAAAATAATATCATACCAAGTCGAGGATGAAAAAACTGCAATGGAGCTTCTTGATAAAAAAGAAGTATCGGCTGTGGTGACTCTTCCGGAAAAATTTGTGTATGACATGAAAGTAAACCTTGTCACTCCGTTCAGAAACAATGTTGACATCAAGGTTGAGGTGCATCCAGATAAAAGCATTGAAGGGGTAGTAGTAAAATCAGTGATGGAGTCTTACTCCAGTGCAATTGCATCAGTTATCATAGGTAAGAATGTTATTATTGAAGAAGCAATGGCTAATGGTGTAGGCGAACTTAAGAATTTAGACATTGTAATGGAAGAACTTACAAATGTGCTTGAACATATGGACATTGAAATAAAGGATGTTGTGGTTGAAGAAAGAAAAAGCATAACAAGCGCAGATTACTATGCTGCTGCCATGATGTCCATGTTTATTCTCTTTTCTGCAGGTCATGGGGGGAGAATGCTTCTGGAGGAAAAGGAAAATAAGACATATGGAAGGATGATAATGGCAGGAACATCAAAGTTCAGCATTTTGTCGGGAAAGTTTGTGGTTGTGCTTTTGCTTTGTTCAATACAAATAACAATAATGATAATCTACTCTCACTTTGCTCTCAAGGTTCAGTGGGGAAGCATTGTAAATACTGCAATTATTAGTGCTGCTGCAGCATTTGCTGTTGCAGGGCTAGGAGCATTCATTGCTTCTGCAACTTTCAGAGCAGGCAACTTCAAACTTGCCAACACATTTGAATCTGCAATCATACAGGGGATGGCTCTTCTGGGTGGAAGTTTCTTTCCCGTAGATGTTATGCCTAAAGCAATTCAAAACTTAAGCTTCTTGTCCTTGAACGGATTAGCACTTAAATCTTATATTAAGGTCATGACGGGGTATGGGCTTAATGATGTAATAAAAAATGTTGCGGCTCTTGGTTTAATAGGAATTGTATTTTTAATTCTATCTGTTGCAATTTTAAGTGGAAAGGAGGAACATTATGTTAAGCATAATAAAGTTAAGACTGTTAAGGCTTAAGGACGACGTGCTGGTTTTTGTGCTCATGACCGGAATGGCACTTGTGCTGACGGCTGTGTTTGGAATTTCATTCAATACCTACAGACCTGAAATTATGATAGTCGATGAAGATAAAAGCAACTATTCAGAAATGCTCATTGACGAGCTAAGAACAAATAATTCTTTTAATTTTGTTGTGACTGACATGGATGAAGCCTCTAAAAGTGTTCAGGAAGGAAACGTAAGCGTGGCGATGGTTGTTTACGACGGGTTTGAAGAAAGTCTCATTTCAGGCAGTGAAGTGTCACTTGGATTTATAAAAATAAAAGATGACACAATGATTCTCACCCTTCAGCAGGCAGTAACAAGCATTGCTTCAAAAATGGCAGGTGCAGTTAAAGTTGCAGATATTACGGCGGATTATATCAGTTCTCAGGATAATATGGCGGATACTGAAGCTGTAAGAGCCAAGACATATGCAGGTGTCATGGATTCATGGAAGTACAAGAATCCTATGAATGTAATATCCACTATTGCCCATACAAAAAACCAGTCCGGTTACGACGGTATGAAGCATACTATGATAGGATTTACATTGTTTTTTTCCATGTACACCATGGTGTTTTCAATAGGAACAATATTAAGCGACAAGCAGTACAAAACTTGGGAGAGGATGCTCATATCTCCGGTTTCAAAGATTTCTATACTTGGAGGAAGCATGACAGTAGCGTACTTGGCAGGAGTTGTTCAGATGGGAGTGCTGATTTTGTGCGGAAACTACCTGCTTGGAGTTGACTGGGGAAACAGTATGTCCGGAGTATTGATGGTTGCAGCTGCATTCATATTTGCAGTAACATCTCTGGGGCTTATGATGTCTGGTTTTGTAAAGACACAGGCTCAGCTTGGTGCAATTGTGCCGGTTGTCTTGACCAGCACATCCATGCTTGGTGGGTGCATGTGGCCTCTTGATATAGTCAACAACAAGGCTCTATTGTTCCTGGCAGAACTTACACCTCAAAAATGGGCTATGCAGGGAATAGAAGGAATAGCAAGCAAGGGAATGGGATTTGAAGCGGCAGTATTTCCAACAATAGTGCTCATGGGTATGGGAGCAATCTTCTTCATAGCAGGAGTCAAGACTTTAAAAACTGAGTAAGCGTAATGTAAATTATTAAGCAGTCTTGTACCTGTCTCAAACTATTGACAAACCTTATTTTCTACAATTTTGTAGGGGAGGACCTCGTGTCCTCCCGTGTTTTTAATTCAAAAATTTTGTAATCTTTCGTTCGGGATGACAGTAGTGCTCTTCTACATCATTGAATCAATTTTGTAATCATATGGGGGTGGTTTTGTACCTACCTTTTTTTTATTTGCAGTTAAAATGTTAATAAATATTTCTAAAATACCATATACTGTGGACAACTTTTAAATTCAGCAGGATATATTGTCCAATTTGCATATTTTCGTTTAATATTAAAGTTGAGGGGTATATGTAAATTAAAGTGATTATTTAAAGGAGGATATATGGATTACGCTGACAAAATTAATATAGATAAATACAAGGTGCCAACAGAAAAGCTTAAGAAAATCTGCATGACTGAAGATGAACTTAATTTCTGCGGTTCATCAAAGGAAGTAAATTTTCCAAAGGGAGTCATCGGACAGGACAGGGCGGTAAAGGCAATGGAGTTTGGTCTTTCTATGAATGCCGCCGGCTACAATATATTTATTCTCGGCCACCAGGGAACAGGAAAGAGCACATATGCTCAATCAGTTGTAAACAATGAAGCCGCTAAGGGAAAAATACCTGGAGACTGGTGCTATATAAATAATTTCAACGAGTGGGATAAACCGCTGGCAATAACTCTTCCTGCAGGCCAGGGGAAAATTTTTCAGAAAGATATGGAAAAATTAATAGCAAACCTTGCTGTTTATATACCAAAAGCATTTGAAGGAAGCAATTTTCAGCAGCAGAAGGAAACAATAGTTCAAAAGGTGAGCGAAAAAATGGCATCCATATTGAGAGACATTGAAAAAATGGCCGTAACTGCAGGTTTTGGAATACAGCAGGCAGGAACAAAGATACTTTTGATCCCCCTCAAGGACAACAGGCTCATAACACCTGATGAATACAATCAGCTTCCTGTGGATACAAAGGAAAAAATTGAAATAAACAGAAACAAGCTTGCCAAGGAAATTGATGACCGCATACGTGAAGGACAGGTTTTGCAGAGAATTTCCGAGGAACAGACAACAGAGCTGGAAAAACAAACTGCACATGCTGCAGCAGAACCTCTTATTAATCAGCTTAAAGAAAAATACAAGGAAATACCGGCAATTGTCGATTATCTTGACAAGGTGCTTAAAGACGCCGCTGAAAATCACAGCATATTCAGCAGTGTGCACCACATGGTAAATGATGAAGTAGCTACTGAAGCTCAGGAAGAAACTGAAACAACCGATGAAGATGATGAAATGTTATTTGACGGCAGATTTTTTGAATCTAAAGACATCAAGGACCCATTTGTAAGGTACAAGGTCAACTTGTTTGTAAACAATGAAAAAGCAACAGGAGCTCCCGTAATCATAGAAAGTAATCCTTATTACTACAATTTGTTTGGGAAAATAGAATACAAGAGCCTTATGATGACCACAATGACTGATTTTACAATGATAAAAGCAGGAGCATTACAAAGAGCAAACGGTGGATATCTGATTCTCCAAGCAAAAGATCTCCTCATGGACCCATATGCCTGGGATGCACTTAAAAAGGCTCTTAAGTACAAACAGGCTGTTGTGGAAAATATCGGTGAACAAACCAGGTTTGTGCCTACAGTGACATTGAAGCCTCAGCCCATACCTCTTGATGTTAAAGTAATATTGGTTGGAAGTTATATGTACTACTACCTCTTGTCTTCCGATGAAGATTTCAAGAAGCTGTTTAAGGTGAACGTGGACTTTGATGTTGAAATGGACAGAAACCAGGAAAATATAAGGCAATATGTTTCATTCATAGGCTCAGTGTGTGAAAAGCAGCACTTGAAGCATTTTAACAACAGGGCATTGGCAAGAGTGGTTGAAATGGGCTCTAGACTTGCTGAAAATCAAAACAAACTTTCAACCAGATTCAATGTGGTGAGCGAAATAGTGTATGAATCATCAGCGCTGGCTGAGGCAGACAATTCGGAATTTGTGGATGCATATCATGTAGACAAGGCAATAAAGAACAAAAAATACCGCTCCAACATGCTGGAAGAAAAAATGCAGGAACAGATTCTTAATAAAAAGGTTTTAATAGACACAGAAGGAGCCGTAGTGGGCCAGGTCAATGGTTTGTCTGTAATGGATGCGTCGGGATATGCTTTTGGAATTCCTTCAAGAATAACCGCAAGGACGTACACTGGACGACAGGGAATAATCAACATTGAGAGAGAAACACAAATGAGCGGCAACATCCATTCAAAGGGAGTGCTTACCCTTAACGGCTATCTTGGAGGAAAATTTGCACAGGAAAAACAATTTGGACTTACAGCTCAGGTTACATTTGAACAGCTTTACGGAGGAGTTGAAGGTGACAGCGCTTCAAGTGCAGAACTATATGCAATTTTGTCAAGCCTATCAAATGTTCCCATAAAACAAAACCTTGCTGTGACCGGATCAGTTAATCAGATGGGTGAAATTCAACCCATTGGAGGAGTTAACGAAAAAATTGAAGGATTTTTTGATATATGCTCCATTAAGGGACTCACAGGAAACCAGGGAGTTATAATTCCTGAAAGCAATGTTGACAACCTTATGTTAAAGGATGAAGTTGTTGAAGCTGTGGTTAAGGATGTCTTTCACATTTATGCGGTAAAAACCATAGAGGAAGGACTTGAACTTCTTACAGGTGTTGAAGCAGGAGAAAAAGGTGTATACGGTGATTATCCAATGGACAGCATTTTCTACCTGGCAGACCAGAAGCTGAGCGAATATAACAGAATACTGGCAAACAATTCAGACAAGTAAAAATACCGTCAGTCAGAACAAATCTGCATGAATACAACGTTCATAGCTCAATATGTAGGGGCGGACCTCGTGTCCGCCCGCAAGTTATAAATGAAAAAACTTGTAGCTATGTCATCCTGAGCCGAAGGCGAAGGATCTCATCTTTTATCTTTTATATTTCGATTCTTAATTCTTAACTCTTAATTATTGACCGTTTTCTTCAACACTGCTTCTTACAAGGTCCAAAGCAGAAGTAGCCGCTCTATCCCTGATAATTTCGCGGGAGCCGGTATTTTTTATTTTCATAACATTGAACTTGCCCTTGTAGTATACACATATATAAACCAATCCAACAGGTTTTTCTTCTGTGCCGCCGTCAGGGCCAGCCACTCCAGTCGTTGATACACCTATGTCTGTGCCTGCAGCCTGAGCAGCACCATATGCCATTTCCTTGGCCGTTTCTTCGCTTACTGCACCAAACTGGTCCAATGTTTCCCTTTTAACCTGCAGTGTGTTCATTTTGGCTTCATTGCTGTATGTAACAAAACCTTCCATGAAGACTTTTGAAATACCGGGATAACTTACTAATCTGGAAGCTAACATTCCACCTGTGCATGATTCAGCTGTTGCTATGGTTATATTTTTCTCTATCAATAGCTCTGCAGTCTTATCTTCAACCTTGCCTGTTTCTGTTACATATGCGTTGTTTTTGCCAAATCGGTTGATGAGTTCTTCTTTCACCGGTTCTATAAGCTCCATGCATTTTTCCTTGCTGTCTGCTTTTGCTGTTATTCTGAAAATTACCTTGCCTGCGCTGGCATAGGGAGCAATTGTGGGATTAGTCTGATTTTCAATGATGTCCAAAATCAATTCTTCGGCAGCGGATTCACCTATATTTACAACAACAAGCTTCTCACCGTAAACCACCTGATTTGAAAATTGCTTCAGATAAGGTATGACCTCATTGTCCATGAGAGGCTCCATTTCCTTGGGAGGTCCCGGAAGCAATATACCTATTTTTATGTTTCCTTTGCTGTCTTCACCTTTTAATATGCATGCGTTGGCAGTGCCGTTGGTATTGTTCAATATAATTGAACCCTTTGGGAAATATGCCTGCCTCATGTTGTTCTTGGGAAAGTCTTTTCTGAAGCGGGAGTACATTTCCTTCACATGATCATAACTTTTTTCGTCATAAACCATTTCAACATTGAAGTATTCAGCCAATGCTTCCTTTGTAATATCATCCTGGGTGGGGCCGAGTCCTCCTGTGCATATTACAATGTCAGCTCTTGAAAATCCTATGTCAAAGCCTTTTTTAATCCTGCCGGGATTGTCTCCAACAACAGACTGATAGTGTACATCAATGGCTATTTCAGCCAGTTTTTTTGATATATATTGGGCATTTGTATTGACAATATCTCCATGCAAAAGCTCAGTACCTACACAAAGTATTTCAGCATTCATTATTTTCCTCCAATAATTGTAAATTACATAAAACTAATATAGTTCAAAATACATTATAACACAACACATAGTTTGTAACTGTAAAAATATATCGCTTTCAATCCGTAGGGGAGGACCTCGTGTCCTCCCGCAGAATTAAACAAAATCTAAAAATTCAATCACGCAGGGACGGGTCATGTTCCCGCCCGCATTTATCATTACGTATATTAAAACCAACAAAACTTTCAAATAAAATCACGTAGGGGAGGACCTTGTGTCCTCCCGCATAAATCTATACTTTTATTTCGTCAACGCAGCATATTTCTCAACATCTCCAAAAATCTCATTATCAATTTCAGCGGCCTTTTCGGCAAAAAACAACCCTGTACTCTTTGCATGCTCCCATACTAGCTCATGGAACAAATTGTCTGGATGCTGCTTCCCTCCTTCAACAAAGGGAGACAACTCTATGCAAAATGCCGGTCTTTTCATTCTTGCCCTGAACCAGTTTTCAAAACCGCAGCCATAAATTTTTGGATCCATGCTGACTTTAGTTTTTCTGTAAATGTACTTTTTATTTAACTCATCCATAATTTTTTCGTCAAGGCCTTTAAACATACCGTGAGTTCCGCTGTCAGCCCAGAATGTGCAGTTGCCGGAGCAGTGATAAGTAACCATGAGGGAAAAATGATTTTCATTACAGAAGTCTATTAGGGCTAATGTTTCAGGCTCGCTGCTTGCTGTAAATCCCTTGAAGCGGTCTGAGCATGGTATTTCCGTTCCGGGAACACAAGTCCTTATTTCCCAGTTTCCGTCATTAAAATTCTTGTTTATATCAATACCGTTTGCATTTGCCTTCCAATAAGTGTGATCCTCTCCCCATATCTGCATAGTTTTAAGTTTTTCATAATTTGAAGAAGCTTCGATTCCATGATGTACAATGTTCAGCCCATCAGGATTTGCCACAGGTACAAAAAACGAATCAACAGCATCAATTAATTTCCTGGCATCATAACCTTCATAATCTTTTCTTTCACTATAGCAGTAGCAGTAATAATCAATCATCTTCATGCAGAGCATTACGGAAAAATCCTCGCGGGCATGAATCCCTCCTGTAAAAAGTACCGAAGGCTTTGTTTTTTGATTAAACCCGGAAGCTGTCATTCTGAGCGTTAGCGAAGAATCTCTCTTTTCATTTCCAGCCTTAGTACTGATGCCATTCTGCTCGAAACGAAATATCCCATCCCTGTCATCACAAAATCCCCCACTCGTGTAATTCTGAGCATAGCGAAGAATCTCATCTTTTCCTCCGCTTATCTTTAAAGCAACAATGTCTCTTCCTTCAACAGATTTGCCAATAGACTCCATACTTAAAATATTACTGTACTTGCTGCAGAGCTTATCCATATCTTCATATATTTTATCCAGATAATACGTATCAGATGTATCAACTATGAACATTGCAATCTCCTCATCATTTGTAATATGTTTATTATAATATAAAAGTTTTCAATTATACAATAAATTTAAAACAACAAAACCCATTGCATTAAAACCACAAAACTTCCGATCATCATTCTGTAGGGGCGGACCTCGTGTTCGCCCGGCTTTAATATTTGATTAAATCATGAGCCTATCTAGTATCTCATCTTTAATATTGTAAACCAAATCTATAAATGTTATAATAAAGCAAAATAAAAAGGGGTTGAGCATATGCTGTTTTCCAACATGAATTATAAAACCAGAACATTGAAGATAATCAGTCTTTCACTTACTTTGGCGGGTATTATATTTATACTGGCGGCAGAATACATTGGCAGCATAGCAATACGCCTGGCCATGCTTTCTGTCTTGGTCTACAACCTGGTAAACATTAAAATGACGTACAAATACTTAAAAACCAAAGAGAAAATAAATTATGCAGCTTTAGTTACTGCAGCAGTTCTAGGCTTGTTCAGACCAGAACTAATAATGTTCATAACTGGAATATTGCTATTGATATTAACTGTTCCTATATATTTTAACGCCATAAGAAAAAGCGACTATTCTGATGTAATAATGCTCATAATCTCAGGTGCTGGAATATTATTTGCTTCATATTGCATAATAAATTCTAAAGCAGCATTAAACACTGTAATCATTATAATAGGAATAGCAATGACAATTCTTGGATGTCTGTCACTATTTGAAGCACTGTACTCAAAGACAGACGATAAGGGCAGCGATTCAGGCGACAACATTGAACATACCTTCGAAAACATAACAGATAAATAATGTTTATATTTGAAATTTAAATTATTATAGCCATTTAGTAGGGGAGGGTCTCGTGCCCTCCCGTTTCAATTCTCTTATTTGACATCTTATGTTCACATCCCTCCAACTTCATAAATCGACACATTTCCCACCAATCAAGGACAATCTCCAGGAAAACATGTACATGTAACATTACTGTAATATTAAACTCAAAAACCTATGCTATATTATATACATAGGCACGCTGGCACTTATGCCGTGAATATTACAATAAAATTACATTAATCTCATTAATGTTGACTTGTCAATATCTCGGTGTTATAATACTTTAGTCATTGTGCTGACACAATGAGAGGTGCAGGGGACCTAAACACCCACAAACAAATTTCATAGGAGGAAATAAAGAATGAAAAAAGTATTATCACTTGTTTTGGTAATAGCAATGGTATTATCAAGCATGAGCTTTGCATTCGCAGGCACATTTGAAGATGTAACTGGCGATTACGAAACTGCAGTTGAAGCATTATCTGCATTAGGCGTAATCAAAGGTTATGAAGACGGAACATTCAGACCTGAAAAGACTATAACTAGAGCTGAATTAGCTAAAGTATTAGTTGAAGCTTTAGGTTATGGAAAATTAGTAGCAGGAGCAACTAGCAACTTTACTGACACTCAAGGACATTGGGCAAATGGTTATGTAGCTATAGCTGCTGGAACTGGCTTAGTAGTAGGTTATCCAGATGGAACTTTCCAACCAGACAAGACTGTAACTTATGATGAAGCTTTAACAATGGTAGTAAGAGCAATTGGTTACACTGATGCAGCTCTTAAAGGAACTTGGCCAACAAACTACAAAGTAAAAGCTATTGACTTAGGACTTACTGATGATGTAACAATGAACGTTGCTGCGGCAGACAGAGGCGGAGTAGCTCAAATTATATACAATGCATTAGAAGTAGCTTTAGTTACTATTGATGAAGATGGCGTAGTAGTAAAAGTATCTCCAGAAAAATTGCTTATAGACAATATAGCAACACTTGAAGAATACTACTATGTATCAACTGATAAGTTGGATGCTGATGATAATGATTATGCTGGAGATAAAGTTGATTTAACTCCATACGTATATCAATACTTAGACGTTTATACTAACTCTAAAGATGAAGTTGTATATATCAAAGATAACAATTCTCAGGTTCTTTCTGGAACAGTTACTGGAGTAAGCGGAGATGATTTAACAATCGAAGATGCTGAAGGGGATGAATATACAATCAAAACTGACGGACAAATCACAGTATTCTACAACGGCGAACAAGTAACTATGGACGCTGCTGATTATGAAGATTTGCTGTACAGAGGAAGCAATAGTGCTGAAGCTAAGATTACTGTTATATCAAAAGATAGCTTAGATACAATAAAAGACGGTGATTCTGAAGAAATCGAAAGCGGAGATGCAGCAGAAAAATTCATAGCTACAAAAGCAACTGAAGCTATATTAGTTGATACTGACTATGTAGCTGGAAAAGCTAAGATTTCTGGCGAAAACGCAACAATTGCATTGCCAAAAGACAGTGACGGAGATCTTGATTTAGATAAAGTAACTGTTACTGGAGCAGTTGATTCATTGGAAGACATAGAATCAGGCGACGTTGTAGTAGCTTACAAAGCTGTTGATGGCGCACCTGTTAAGTTGGTAGTTGTTAAAGATTCTGTAGAAGGTACAGTAACAAAGACAGCTGACAGTGAAGCAACAATATATGTTGACGGAACTAAATACTCATTAAGCAGAATTACAAATTCAGTTCGTTACGAAGACAGACCATCTGTTGGAGATGAAGGCGTATTCTACTTAGACAATGCAGGTAAAATATTTGCAGTTGATACTGATGGCGAAGCTTTAACAGACTATGCAGTAGTTCTTGCTTCAGCAGAAGGCGAATATTCAACTAAGATGGACGGATCTGTAACAGATTATCCACAGTTGAAACTGTTAACAACTGACGGAGAAACTGTAGTATACGATGTATTGGTAACTATAGATGAAAATGCTTTAGATGATGTAGCAGTTTACACTGACAAAACTCCTGCAACTGACGTAATAGATGCAGACTTAGTATCATTGGTAGATATAGTTTCAGGCGAAACTACAGGAGATATTGACTTCGAATATTCATTCTCACCTAACCAATTGATCAAATACTCTGTTGATGAAAACGGATATATTGACGAAATTGAAATAATGGGAACTACATCTGTTGCAATTGACACAGATGATATCGAAGATATCACTTCAGAAGATGTTATAGTATTCAACACAGTTGACAAAGAAGTTGCATCAGTTGATAACTTGGTTGATGGAGCTACTCACACTGTATTATATGATGACGGTGAAATAGTTGTTATCGTTACAAGCAACGTTGAGTCTGCAAATGACGATGTATACGGCGTAATCAGCAAGATGGGATATGTTAAGAATTCAGCTGGCAAGACAGTTATCGAAGTAACTGCATTCATCGATGGTGAAGAAGTAGTTTACCTGTCAGAAGCAAACAGAACTATAGGTTCAAACGGATTTGAAGTTTCAACTTCAGCTGCAGTAAGCTTTGACTTCGGAACAGATGATGAAATAGATGCAATCGACGCTATGGCTATTGCTGACACTTACACAACTGCTTCTTGCGGAGATGTAACTTCAACATATATTGAAATCGGATCAAGCACATTCAGATTTGCTAAAGATGTAGCAGTATACATCTATGACGAATCAGATGATTCAATCTCAATCGGTGATGTATCAGACTTAGACGAAGCTAGAGCTACAACTGTTTACAATACAGCTACAACTGGTGGTATTGCTAACATAGTAGTTCAAGTTCA
>NZ_CANG01000036.1:0-52395 GCF_000309315.1 Sedimentibacter sp. B4 | reverse complement strand
GCAATCAAAATTGCTGGATTTTTTTATAATGTAAGCGGCGGATTACTGTCCTCAAAATGCGGGCGGACAGTAATCCGCCCCTACGCGCTGGTAATTTAACATTAGCGATAAACTATAAATATCGGATTGTAGGGGAGAACCTTGTGTTCTCCCGCATATAACAATTTGCTGAAATAATAACACGGTCGGATATATGATTTTTATGAAAGCTCGAACATTCCTGTGTAGAGCTGGTAGTACTTTCCCTTTTGTCCTATGAGGTCTTCGTGGTTTCCTCTTTCTATTATTTTTCCGTTTTCTAAAACCATTATGGCATTGGAGTTTCTTACTGTTGAAAGTCTGTGTGCTATTACAAACACTGTTCTGTCCTTCATTAGTGTATCCATTCCTTTTTCAATCAATGATTCTGTACGGGTGTCTATGGAGCTTGTTGCTTCATCAAGAATCAAAACCGGCGGATCTGCAACTGTTGCTCTTGCAATTGCCAGAAGCTGTCTTTGTCCCTGGCTTAAGTTTGTTCCGTCTGAAGTGAGTATTGTGTTGTATCCTTCCGGCATGTGTTTTATGAATGAATGAGCATTGGCAAGCTTAGCTGCTTCAATAACTTCTTCATCAGTGGCATCAAGTTTCCCATAGCGTATATTTTCCATTATGGTACCGGTGAACAGGTGAGTGTCCTGAAGAACCATACCCAGTGAACGTCTCAAGTCATCTTTTTTGATTTTGTTGATGTTTATTCCATCGTATCTGATTTTGCCGTCAGGGACATCATAAAAACGGTTAATTAGGTTTGTAATGGTAGTCTTACCTGCTCCTGTTGATCCAACAAATGCAATTTTCTGACCTGGTTTGGCAAAAAGGTTTATGCCGTTTAAAACAGTCTTATTTTCATCATAACCAAATGTTACATCCTCAAATCTAACATCGCCCTTAACCAGAGTATAAGTCAATGCTCCGTCTTTGTGAGGGTGTTTCCATGCCCAAATTCCTGTTCTGTGTGAAGCTTCAGTAATATTTCCGTTATCATCAACTTCAGCATCCACAAGTGTCACATAACCATTGTCAACTTCCGGAGTTTCATCAAGAAGATTAAATATTCTTTCAGCACCTGCAAGGGCAGTCAACACTGAATTCAGCTGCTGTGATATTTGTGTGATTGGCTGGGAGAATGAACGAGTGTACTGTAGGTACGATCCTATGGTTCCCAAGTCCATGTAGCCGTTTACTGCAAGCAAAGCTCCTGCTGTTGCTGTCAGGGCATAATGCACATAAGACAGGTTTCCCATTATGGGCATCAGTATGCTTGCAAATGTATTGGCGCTGGAAGCAGCCTGGCGGAGTCTTTCATTTATTTCATCAAATTCTTCCTTTACTCTGCCTTCGTGGCTGAACACTTTTACAACCTTCTGGCCTTCAATCATTTCTTCAATGAAGCCATTGAATGTTCCCAGTTCCTTCTGCTGCTTTATGAAGTAGCTTGCGCTTTTGCTTCCTATTTTCTTTACTGCAAAAATCATTATTGAAAACATGAACACAACAAGGAGCGTAAGGATTGGGCTCAATATTACCATCATTGTAAAAACGCCAATGACTGTTATAGTTGATGACACAAACTGAGGAAGACCCTGGCTGAGCATTTCTCTTAATGTATCCGTATCATTTGTGAAACGGCTCATGGTTTCTCCATGGGTGTGAGTGTCGTAATATTTGATTGGAAGGTCCTGAAGGTGTCTGAACATGTCAACTCTTATTTTCCTCATTGTTCCGGTTGATACTTTAAGCATCAGACGGTTGTAAGTAAATGAGCATATTACACCGAAAGCATATACTGCAACCATTATTCCAATCATTCCTAAGAAGCCTGACAAATCAGGATTTTCCTGCCCTATGAATGGCACAACATAATCATTTATTATAGGCTTTAAAAAATATGTTCCTGCAACTCCTGACAATGAACTTCCTATTATTGCAATTACTATTGCAACAAGGTGGATCTTATAATCAAACAAGTAGCTTAAAAGTCTTTTAAGTGTTTTAGAGGTGTTCTTTGGTTTGGCAAATCCTCTCGTACCACCTCCCGGACCACCGTGACGTACTGCAGTTGTTTTTTTCTCCATTATGCCACCCCTTTCTGTTGCGATTCATATACTTCTTTATATATTTCATTTGTCGCTAATAATTCCTCATGTGTTCCAATACCGTCAATTTTTCCGTCATTTAGAACTATGATTTTGTCTGCTTCGCTAACAGATGAAATTCTCTGAGCGATGATTATAGTTGTTGTGTTTTGTAAATTTTCCTTGAAGCTTTGTCTTATTTTGCTGTCAGTTGCTGTGTCCACTGCGCTGGTTGAATCATCAAGTATGAGTATTTTGGGATTCTTAAGAAGTGCCCTTGCAATACAAATTCTTTGCTTTTGTCCTCCTGAGACATTGACACCGCCTTGGCCTAAATCTGTTTCATAGCCATCAGACATTGCAGAGATAAAGTCATGAGCTTGGGCAGCTTTGCATGCAGCTATAATTTCCTCATCTGTGGCATTTTCATTGCCCCATTTCAGGTTTTCCTTTATTGTTCCAGAAAACAGCACGTTCTTTTGAAGAACCATTGCAACATTGTTTCTGAGGGAGTCAAGACTGTAATCTCTTACATCGTGTCCTCCCACAAGAATTTGGCCTTCCAGTACATCATAAAGACGTGGGATGAGCTGAACAAGCGTTGTTTTTGCTGAGCCTGTTCCTCCGATGATTCCAACTGTTTCACCGGAATTGATTTTCAAATTCACATTGTCAAGAGTCAGGTTATCGCTTTTTCTTGCGTAGCTGAAGCTTACATTGTCAAAGACAATTGAGCCGTCATTGGCCGTAATTTCAGATTCTTCATTATTTTTTATGTCTATTTCTTCGTCAAG
This sequence comes from Sedimentibacter sp. B4, assembly GCF_000309315.1. Classification (NCBI taxonomy): domain Bacteria; kingdom Bacillati; phylum Bacillota; class Tissierellia; genus Sedimentibacter; species Sedimentibacter sp. B4. The sequence goes on along the minus strand of NZ_CANG01000036.1, from coordinate 49,484 downwards.
TACTTCCAATATTCTTTTTATTGATGCTCTTGACATAACAATTCCTATGAATGCAAAGGAAATCATCATCAAAGACATCAGAATCTGTGAAATGTAGCTTATGAAGCTGAAAAGCTCGCCAGTCTGCATGTCGCCTGCAATAACCAAATTTCCTCCGAACCATGCAATGAGTATGGTGCATGCATACATGGTGAACATCATTATGGGCATGCCTGTTATGACAATTCGTTCTGCTTTTATTTGAGCATCTCTTAATGTGTTTGCTGCCTCTTCAAATTTCTCATTTTCATAATCTCTTCTCACAAATGCTTTAACCACACGTATTGCCACAAGATTTTCCTGTACAGAAGAGTTCATTGAATCATATTTTTCAAGCATTTTCTGAAATCTTGGAAATGCCAGGTATGAAATGATTCCCATGGCACCTCCGAGAAAAGGAATTGCAAAAAGAAAAACAGTTGAAAGCTTTGCGTTTATGGACACTGCCATAATAGTTGCACTTACCAACATTATTGGGGCTCTCACAAGCATTCTTATAACCATCATGAATGCAGTCTGAGTGCTTGTAACATCTGCTGTTAGTCGTGTTATAAGTGAAGCTGTGCTGAATTTATCAACATTGGCAAATGAAAAGTCCTGTATTTTGTAAAAAAGTTTTTTTCTGATTCCTGCAGCAAGTCCTGTGCTTGCAAGAGAAGCAAAGCGTCCAGACATTGCTCCGAACACCAATGAAACTAAGGCCATCAAAACCATGAGGACTCCGATTTTAGCTATATATGCTACATCTGCATTGGCAATGCCCACGTCTATTATTTTGGCCATTAAAAATGGTATAAACACTTCAAGTATTACTTCGCCTATAACCATGATTGGCGTCAATAATGCATATTTCTTGTACTTCCCTAGGCAGGGAATAATTTTATCAATCATTTAATCACTCCTTGATGTTAAATTTTTTTGATTCATTTCTTAATGCAACAATTGAATAATAGTCTATTTTGCTGTCATCAGAAATATTTGCTATGAGACGGTCGAGATGCTCTTTAACTGAAAGAAGCTCTTCATCTGAAAAACCATTGAATAGTTTTTTGTCGAATTCATTAAAGCTTTCACGGCACTTTTTAGCCAACTCAATACCTTTTTCGGTAACTGAAAGCATGTTTTTTCTTAAATTATCTTCATCGATTTGTTTCTTTACAAGGCCTGCTTTCTGAAGTCTCTTTGTGGAAGTGGCAATTGAAGCGGGAGAAACACTCATCAAGTCTGCAATTTCCTTCTGAGTGCATCCGTCATGGTGGATGATGTATTCAAGAATCGGAAGCTGTCCCATGTACAAGCCTGCTTCTGCTGAAATTCTGTTTGCTTCCATACGCCTTAAAATGCTAAGCTTTTCAAGACGTCCAACTACTCCTAAAAATTTTTTGTTCATCTTTACCTCCAATGTTAACTGATTAACAGTTAACCGATTAACATTACATATCATACCACTATAATTTAATATGTCAAGATTTTTTAATAAAAAAAGCAGCATTGGCTGCTAAGGGTGCTAATATAACACGGCCGGATTGTACCCGCCTAATTTATTATCTTCGGGAGGATAGTAGTCCTCCCCTACAAACTGGAATGCGCTGGGAACCGAATTCACCGCAAGATGTTGATACAATCAAATCGTAGGGGCGGATCTTGTATCCGCCCGAGCTGTTAATTCAATAGTTTTGTTGTCTTCGGGATGTACTTTATTTTTATCCCACATAATAATACATCATGATGAAATGGCAGAAGGTTCCTGCCAGTACAAACAAGTGGAACAGCTCATGAAATCCAAAATATGTATTGTTGAAGTTTGGCTTTTTGATTCCGTAAATTGTTCCTCCTACGGTGTATGAAACTCCGCCCATTACAAGCCAGAACATTCCTCCTTCAGGCATGTTCTTTGCCAGTGGAGAAAGAACAAGTACAGCAAGCCAGCCCATAGCTATGTACATAATAGAGCTCACCCAGTTTGGAGCTTTAATCCAAAATATTTTAACGAACACTCCAATAAATGTTATGGTCCACACAAGTGCAAGGAGCCTGTAACCAGCACTATTGTTAAGTACAAGCATGCACATAGGTGTGTAAGTGCCTGCAATCAAAACAAATATCATGATGTGGTCAAGCTTACGCATAACAAGTTTTGTTTTTTGTTTTGATTTGTCGATGAAGTGGTAAATGGTGCTTGCGGAATATAATAATATCATGCTAAGTCCAAATATTAAAAACGCAACTGCAGTCATAATGTTGTTTGCATTTCCCAAAAGCAAAAATGTTCCCACAACTCCGAAAACAGCTCCTCCAAGATGAGTGAGGGCGCTGGTAATTTCTTTTTTATCCTGATTCATTCCTGCCTCCTATGTAGTTTTAATAACTATATTATATAGTTATAATATGCTATTTTTAATTATATGTCAACAGTAATATTGAAATTAAAGAATTATTATATGCAAGTTTCTGTCAACATAAGGAGCATTTAACTTTTCTTATAATATGTTGCTAAAATAAAACATTAACTATTATTTCTTAAATCCATGATTTTATTTTAGTTTAACTAAGAAATGTAGGCGAAAAATCAAAAAATAACCGGATAACAGACATAATTAAATAAAATAAGTCAAATGTGTTGCTTTTTTTATTTAATTAGGATATTATAAGGTACAAAATAAAATAGATTCTGAAATATGTAACGAGTTGAGTTGCCTTAGCATGCTTTGGAAAAGAAAAGAGAATAATTTAAAATATGAAATTTGAAAACTTAAATGTAATTGAACCAATCTTAAAAGCCTTATCGGATGAAGGTTACGAAGCACCTTCCCCAATACAGGAACAATCAATCCCTTCAGTACTTGAAGGAAGAGATTTGCTTGGATGTGCCCAGACAGGCACAGGAAAAACAGCAGCATTTGCTGTTCCAATCATACAAAAAATATATACGCAAAAAAACAAAGGATCCAAAAGACAAGTACAATCCTTGATATTAACCCCAACAAGAGAACTTGCAGTTCAAATTGAAGATAATTTCAGAGCATACGGAAAATATACAGGCTTAAAATACCTTTCTATTTTCGGAGGAGTTTCACAAAATCCTCAGACAGATGCGCTGAGAAGAGGTGTAGATGTTCTTATAGCTACGCCTGGAAGACTCATGGACTTAATAAATCAAAGACAGGTGAATCTTCAAAATGTAAAAGTATTTGTTCTTGACGAAGCAGACCGCATGCTTGACATGGGTTTCATTCATGATGTAAAGAAAATAATTTCTTATATTCCCCAGGAAAGACAGACATTGTTTTTCTCAGCAACTATGCCAAGAGAAATATCAGACCTTGTGAATTCAATTTTGTCTGATCCCGTGAAGGTTGCAGTAGCACCTGTTTCATCTACTGTGGACACAATAGAGCAAAGTGTTTATTTTGTTGATAAAAATAACAAGAAGAAACTGCTTGTGGATTTATTGAATTCAGATGAGATTTCTTCAGCTCTTGTTTTTACCCGCACAAAATATGATGCGGACAAAGTTGTGAAGGAGCTTGCAGCAAATAAAATAAATTCTCTTGCTATTCATGGAGACAAATCCCAGAATGCAAGACAAAATGCTTTGAACAGCTTTAAAAAGGGCGAAATTAAAGTCCTGGTGGCTACAGACATAGCTGCAAGGGGAATAGACATAAACGAATTGTCCCATGTAATCAACTTCAATTTACCGAACTTGCCTGAAACCTATGTTCACAGAATAGGAAGAACAGGCAGAGCAGGTATGAGCGGAACAGCAATATCATTTTGCGAATATGAAGAGAAGCCATTCCTGAAGGATATTCAAAAGTTAATCAAGAAAAATATTGAAGTGGTTAAAGATCATCCATATCCAATGCTTATAAACTGTGTTGTTCCTAAAGCTGAGAAAAAAGTGAACAGACAAAAAGTTGAAAGAATAGAAACTGAAATATCAAGAAGCAGAAAAAGTGCCAGCAAGGGATCTTCATACAGAGGAAATTCAAACAAAGGAAGCTCCAGCAAAGGAAATTCTAAAAAATCTTATGCTAGAAGCGGAAAATAATATTATACAAAGGCGGCCAGACCGTCTTTTATTATACCAATTTTCATGCTGTTTTCAAAATATGCTAGATCAGTGTGTAGGGGAGGACTACTGTCCTCCCGAATGTTTATCAATTCATGCAGTATAAATATTAAAAGTGCAAAAAATAAAAAAATCGGGAAATCCCGATTTTAAATGTTCACGCTATGCTATTTATATTATAGTAACATTAGCTGCCTGGTCGCCTCTGCTGCCTTGAGTAATATCAAAGCTAACTGCCTGACCTTCTTCTAATGATTTATATCCATTTCCTTGGATAGCTGAAAAATGAACGAATACGTCATTTCCGTTATCTCTTGTTATAAATCCAAATCCTTTTTCTGCGTTAAACCATTTAACTGTACCTTTATTCATGAGGTACCTCCTAATTATTATTGTATTCAAATTGCAAATAAAAAATTCACATATTTTTACAAATTATATACAAAACATAGATATAATCTCTAAAAACATGTGAAATCATTAAATACATCCGTAATACTTTGTTAATATAACATGGTGAATAATTTAAGTCAATCATTTTTTACATTTTTTTAAAAATTTTTTTAAATTATTTTAAAAATTAAAACTTATATCTTTCAGTCCATGCATTTTTCATGTCACTAATACTTAAACTTTCGATTGAATCCTGTATGCTGTCAATTAAATCATCCATAGATTGGTTGATTTCTTTCCCGTTAATTGTCAGGATATGAAAATTAGAATACACATTTAAATCCCTTACGGATTTAAGCGTTACATTTGCAGGCATATATTCACGGTTGCCAGAAAAGAATCCTACTGCCATGTTTGCGCCGCACAAGTCTGACTGAATGTTCATTTCTGCGGGATTTATAAAAATTTTAGGAATCACTCCATAGGACTTGAGCTTGTCTGTAAATGGTCCATAATGTTTGGTATCTTCGCTTAAAGCTATTACTCTCTCGTTTTTTAAATCATTCAATGATATTGATTCACAGGCTGATAAGGGATGGTTGTTGCTAATAACTGCAAATATTTCAGTTTTGCAGTACAAGGATGACTTAAATTCCTTTTCATTATAAGGGGCAGTACATATGCATATGTCAACCTCACCAGACAAAAGTGCCTGTTCGCATTTTAAATCAGGATATTTTTTGAAGATTACATTTACATTTGGATGAGAACTCATAAAGTTGCTAATGAAGTTTTTAGGCAACATGAAAAAAATCCCTTCTGCATAACCAACGGACATTGTTTCTTTGTTTGAATTTTTCGAAATGCGAATTTGTTGAATTATCAGATTGTATTGTTCTAATATGCTCATTCCGTAAACTTTTAAAAGTTCACCGTATTCTGTTGTTTCAAGTCCGTTGGATGTTCTTTTAAACAAAGGGGCATCAAATTCCTCTTCCAGTTTACTTATTGCCTTGCTCAGTCCCTGCTGTGATATGTATAAATTTTTAGCCGCCTTTGAAATGTTTTTATGTTCACAGGTTTCCATAAAAAGCTGCAGTGTCCTTATATCCATACTGTACCTCATCTCTTGTTATATATATTATACAGTTATTTGCCAGTGAAAGCTACAAAATTTAGTTGTATTTTATTTAACAATTATGTGTTTTACTTTGATTGTCTTAGCTATTATTCTTGATTAAGGGAAGAAAATCTAATTTTAAAAAGGTGGAGATGTTATGAAATCAATGAATAAGTTTATTAGCCTCTTGCTGTGCACATTGTTAATATTTTCTCTCTTTGGCTGCACAAAGACTGAAGAAACAGTTAAGCCGGAAGAAAACAATGAGCAGGAACCAAAGACTGCAACGTATACTGCAGAAGCTAAAGGATTTGGAGGTACAGTTACAGTTTCAGGCACATTCAAGGACAATGTTATTCAGGATCTGACAGTTGAAGCTGCAGATGAAACAAAGGATATCGGAGGAAAGGCTGCAGAGACACTTAAAGAAGCCATACTTGAAGCAAAATCAGCAGATGTTGACGGAATTTCAGGTGCAACTTATACCAGTGAAGCAGTTTTATCTGCTGCAAAGAAAGTTTTCAATCAGGCAGCAGGAATAGAAGAAACTGCAGAAATCAAAATGAAACCTGGAACATACACAGGTTCTGCCAAAGGTTACAGCGGAATAATCAAGGCTACTGTGGAAGTATCTGAAAATGAAATTCTTTCAATAAAACTGGAAAATACAATAAATGAAGACAGTACAATAAAGCCTGACCAGCCAATGTACATAATGCAAAACATTGCCGTAAGGGAACTGGATCAGATTTTCAGTGATGTCGAAAAGTTGCTCCCTGAACGCATTATAGCTGCACAGTCTTTAAGTATAGACACTATATCAGGAGCTACTGCAAGCAGCAACGGAGCAATTTCAGCAGTAAAAAATGCAGTGAAGGAAGCCGGCGCTGATCCGGAAGCTTTCAACAAAACAATTGCAAAAAATGATGCTCAGGAAACGTATGACTGTGATATTGTTGTAGTCGGCGGCGGAACTGCAGGAGCTACTGCTGCAGCACAGGCAAAGGAACTGGGAGCCAAGGTTGTATTGATAGAAAAATCAGCAAGGCTTGGAGGAACAGGGGGACTGTCTGCTGGGCCAATGGCTCTTAATACAGATGCACAGCTTGCACTTGGCCTGAAAGCAGATACAAAAGCTTATTATGACCACTATGATGAATTGATGCACTGGTCAATCAAAGGCTCATTGTTCAGCCAGCTTCTCAACAAGTCAGCAGATACTTTTGACTGGCTTAACGCAAACGGAGTAAAACTAATTCCTGACACAGGATGGTTTGCCGAGACACATGGAAAGACTTCTCTCACATGCTATACAGCTCTTCCATACATGGGACTCGAAGTAAGAAGCTATTTTGAAGACCTTGTGAGCGAAGTAGACAATGTGTTGTTAGAAACAACGGCAACTTCTCTTATAAAAGATGCTGGCGGAAAAGTTACAGGTGTTAAGGCAGAAAAGTATGACGGAACAAAAATTACAGTAAATGCCAAGGCAGTCATTATGGCAACAGGCGGTTTCGGTGGTAATGAAGAAATGATGCAGGAAAAATTAGGAGCTGTTTACAATCTTCTTGGAGTAAGACAAAACGACGGATCAGGACTTAATATGATGATTGATGCAGGAGCTAAAGAATACAACGCTTCGGCAATATGTACTCATGCCATAGGAATTCCAAAAGAAGTGACTGGATTTAACGGATTTGACAGAACAATACCATATTCTCTCGTTACAAGTGCAGCTCTTCTGCAGGTTAATGACAACGGCGAACGTTTCATGAACGAAGAAGTACAGGACACAGATATGACAAGAGGTTCTGTAATGCATGCGGCGCAGGGATCATATTACTATGTTGTTCTTTCACAAAAGCAGGTTAATGCAATAAAAGAAAAGGGAACAAGTGCTGTGGGACAGCAGTATGATCCAATGGCATTCAGCTTCCAGTATATTTCAGCAGGCAAGGATGTGCCTATGACCAACATTCAGGCAGTTCTTGATGCGGCAGTAAAAGAAGACCTGGCATACAAGGGTGCCACCCTGGAAGAACTTGCACAAAATGCAGGAATGGATCCTGAAATCCTCAAAATGAACGTAAAAAAATATGATGAGTCATGTAATGCAGGCAAAGATGAAATATTCGGCAAGACTGTAAGTGAACTCAATGCACTTGGAGAAGGCCCTTACTATGCAGTCAAGGGAACAACTGTAGCATACTGTACTGTAGGCGGAGTTGAAACTGCCATGAACCTTCAGGTTATGAATGAAGATGGACAGCTAATAGATGGACTTTATGCAGCAGGAGTTGAATCCATAGGAAACATTATGGACGGTAAAGGCTATACCAACGTATCCGGAATTGCTCTGTCATGGGGTTTCAATTCAGGAAGAATTGCAGCTGAAAACGCAGTTGAAGCTATAAACAAATAATATAGAGGAATGGAGGCGTCATAACCTTCATTCCTTTTGACATATTTATATATACATATGAATATTTTAAAATTTTTCAAAAAAACTGTTGACAAAGAAAACGCAATGGTTTAATATAACCATTAATATAAATAAATGCGTTGAAGCAGAGAAAGATATTTAAATCATTTAAAGAGAGTTGGGGAAGGTGAAAGCCAACAATGAAAAAATATGTAATATTCACTGCTGAGCATATCTGTTGAAAGGTAATACAAGTAGGCGGATGCGTGAACTCACGTTACAGAGTTAGAAGTTAACAGACTTCGAAGAGTGATGATTATTATATCATAAATAGGGTGGTACCGCGGATCTTTCGTCCCTATAAGCACAGTTGAATTTCAAATGTGTTTATAGGAGTGAAAGATTTTTTTTTATGACCTAACCATATTTTTTCGACCGGAGGGAAGAAAAAATATCTGGTAGGTCAAACGCAACGAAATCCAATTTTATGCGAACGATAGTGAGCTGATAAAATTGTGATTGAGACTGCGAATGACCAGCGACAAACAATGGAAGTCAAGGTAGGTCAAACGCAACGAGTTCCCAAATTATGCGACCGTAGGGAGCTGATAATTTGGTGAACGAGACTGCGAATAACCAGCGACAACTAATGGAAGTCAAAGGTAAACAAATCACATTCCAACAAAATTAAATTATTAAACTATGCGCAGAGTTTAATTTTCAAAACAAAAAAATTACAGGAGAATGAATATGGAAGCAAAAATCGAAAATCAAGCAGTACAAAACGTTAAAATCAAGAAATCCATCGTACCGCCTTTTGTAGGAATAGCAGCTGTATGGTTCGGCACTCATGCGGGACCTGGTGTTGCTTCAGGAAAACAGGTTGCAACTTACTTTTCATCATATGGTAAAATAGGAATGCTGACACCAGTATTTGCAATGGCACTATTAGGACTGGCTATGTATTTTGCAATTGAATATTCTAGAGTAAATAAAGTACATGATTTTAAAACTTTTACCAATAAATTCTTTCATCCTTATGAAAAATTATTCAGCGCATTCTTTGAAATATCTTTCCTTGTAACATCGCTTCTGGCTCCCGGACTATGCATTGCCACAAGCGCAAAATTATTTCAGCAATTCTTTGGCCTTAATATATGGGCAGGAACAGTGTTGATGGTATGCTTATCAGTTGTTCTGGTTATTTACGGTGCGGAAATTGTAAAGGCAGCTTCAACGGCTCTGACAGTGGGAATCCTTGTTGTAATAGGACTTATAGTTGTGCTTGGAATAAGCGCCAGCAAAGGAGCAATCAGCACTAACTGGGCTGCAACAAGCTTTTCAGATCATTCTCTTACAAGTGGCTTATGGTTGGCAATTACATATGCAGGGTTCCAGTCCACAGGCAACATAGGAAACTGCATTTCAGTTTCTCAAGGTCTGAAGAGTAAGAAAGAATCAATGATGTCTGCAGCATTGGGAACTTGTTTAAACGCCCTTATGCTTGTGGCTATAGTGCTGGTAAACTTTGCATATCAGCCTGAGTCAATTCAAAGTCTCCTGCCTAATTACTACATAGTGCAGCAGATAGGATTACCTGTTCTTGAAACTGTATATGTTGTATTCGTTGTAATGGCATCATTGTCTACAATCATCGCATTTGCATTTGCTTTAGTTGCAAGATACGGAAACAAAACTTACATGGTAAAAAGAATCAAGACAGAAAGAAACAGAAGCTTGATTATAGTTCTTTCAATGCTCATATTGGATGTTATGGTTTCAACATTTGGTATAGCTTCAATAGTAAACATTGGATACAAATATTTGGGATATTTCTCAATTTTCGTTGTTTTGTTCCCGTTTATAATAGTTGGATTAATAAGAAGCAAAAAATTAAAAACAGAAAATTAATATGCGCGAAGCATTTGCTTCGCTGCATTTTCATCAAGGAGGAAAAATGACAATAATAGTGCTTATCAAACAAGTGCCTGACATGGAGAAAGTGAAGTTTGACAGGGAAAAAGGAAGAATAGACAGGTCTTCCGCAGGAACAGAAATAAATCCGTTTGACTTGAACGCATTGGAGGCAGCTCTTGTTATAGCCGAAAAAACAGGTGCGAAGGTAGTTGCTGTTTCAATGGGACCTCCTCAGGCTGAGGAATCATTAAGAGAAGCAATTGCAAGAGGAGCTGATGAAGGAATATTATTGAGCGATGCAAAATTCGGCGGATCAGATGTGAAGGCTACCTCAGGCATATTGTCTGCAGCAATTAAAAAAATTGGCAGTTACGATTTGATTATAGCTGGAATTCAGACTGTTGACGGGGATACAGGTCAAGTTGGACCTGAGGTTGCAGGTATATTAAACATTCCTCACATAAGCAATGTTGAAAGTATAAAAGATTTTACTGAAGAATCCATAGATGCTGTATCAAATGTATGGGAAGGACAGTATCTCAAAAGAGGAAAATATCCGTTGCTTATGACCGTAACAAAGGATGTAAATGTTCCAAGGCTTCCTAACTTCAAAAATAAAATGAAGGCAAGAAAAGCAGAAATCACAAAGTGGGACAGCAGCCACTTAATAGATATAATTGATGAATCACGTCTTGGGGTAAAAGGTTCACCAACAAAAGTAAAGAAAATTGAAGTGCCTGCCCAATCGCAAAGAGAAGGAAGAATATTTAAGGACAGTGGCAGCGAGGCTGTTTTGGAAATGCTTGATGTTTTCAAAAAAAGCAGGGTGCTGAACAAGGAGGTTTAAATGGAAGAAAAAGAATACAAAGGAGTCTTGGTGTTTGCTGAACAGAAAAGGGGAGACATTCACAAGGTTGCTTATGAGCTGCTTGGAAAAGGAAAGACATTATGTGACAAGCTCAATTGCAGTCTGATGTCAGTTGTTTTGGGACAGCCTGATATAAATGTAAATGAACTTGTTTACAGAGGCGCTGACAAGGTTTATCACATAGAAGATGAAATGATATTCAGCGTGCCGGATGAAGTTGTATATGCTGAAAATCTGGTAAAATTAATAAAAGACATTAAGCCTGAAATTTGTTTGTTTGGAGCTACAACATTCGGCAGAAGCCTTGCTCCCAGAGTGGCAGCCATTTTGGAAACCGGACTGACGGCAGACTGCACGGATTTAAGCATTGACGATGATATGAGATTAATTCAGATAAGACCAGCCTTCAGCGAAAATATTCTGGCTCACATCAAGTCGGACAATTATCCTCAAATGGCAACTGTAAGGTACAAGGAATTTGATGAAGCTCACAGGGACGAAACAAAGACAGGTGAAATCATTAAAGTAAAAGCAATAAAATCCGGAAACTGCCTTGTGGAAGTTCTTGAAGAAATCTCCAACGAAAATATTAACATTGCAGATGCAGATGTGGTTGTATCAGCAGGAGTAGGAATAAAAAATACAGAAGATTTAAAAATGATACAGGAACTGGCATTACTTCTGGGCGGAGAAGTGGGAGCCTCCAGAGCACTTGTGGAAACAGGAATCATATCAAAAGCACATCAGGTAGGATACAGCGGAAGCAGGGTTAAACCAAAAATATACATTGCATGCGGAATATCAGGAGCTCCTCAACACGTGGCAGGAATGAAGGAATCAGGAATAATAATAGCAATAAACAATGACCCTTCAGCACCAATATTCAAAGTAGCAGATTATTCAATAGTAGGAGATATGTATAAAATTATACCGGAACTTATAGAGGCAATTAAGAATAAAAAAAATTAAGAATTAAGAGTTAAGAATTATAAAAAATTAAGAATTAAGAGTTAAGAGTGAAGAATTAATAGTTTAATGATTTTGGTTTAAGATTATTGAAATAAATATTGTTTGAGCTTAATTTACGTTTATTTATGTCATCCTGAACGGCAGTGAAGGCTCTCGTTTTAATTTGAAAATATTACTTTAGAGTATTAAAATATGGAGGAATTATGAACGAAAATATAATCAGGAAAATGCAGGAAATTGTAGGGGAAGACTGGGTAGTTTCAGACCTTGACAAAGTGAGCAGCTACTGCGAAGATGAAACGGAAAAGGCAGTGAAGCCAAAAGTATGCAGGGACTGCGTAGTTGTAAAGCCTGCAAGTTCAGAAGAAATTTCTGAAATTATGAAATATGCCAATGAGAACAAATATCCAGTAATGGCAAGAGGAGGCGGCACAAGCCTTTCAGGAGCTGCAGTTGCCATAATGCCTACAATCATCATTTCTATGGAGCGTATGAACAAAATAATCGAAGTTGATGAAACATCACTTACTTTAGAATGTGAAGCAGGAGTAACACTCCTTGACATTGTAGAGCTGTTCAGTAAACATGACAGCTTGTACTTTCCTATCCATCCAGGGGATGAAGGTGCTCAGGTTGGCGGAATGGTTGTAATGAATGCCGGAGGAGTAAGGGCCGTAAGATACGGCGTAATGCGCGACCAGGTCAAAGGTCTTGAAGCTGTTCTTCCAACTGGAGAAATAATCCATGCAGGAGGAAAGCTCATAAAAAACAATGCAGGACTTGATCTTAAGAATCTATTAATCGGAAGTGAAGGAATACTTGGGATTGTGACAAAGGTTACTTTATCCATAAAACCTAAGGACAAACATATAGGAAGCCTTCTGGTATCTTTTGAAAATGACTCAGATGCTGTGAAAGCAGTTACTGAAATTTTCAAAAGTGGAATAAAGCCGCTGGCTATAGAATACATGGAAAAGACAGCAATATTAAGGGCTGCTGAAGATATTGGGATGACATGGCCTTCTAACGTTGGAAATGTTGATTTGTACTTCATTGTTTCTGAGAGAAAAGAAGATGATTTGTATGAAATGTATGAAACAATTGTTGGCATATGTGAAGAAAACAATGCAGTTGAAAGCTTTGTGGCAGAAAGTTCCAAGGAACAGAAAACTCTTCTTGAAATAAGAAGCCACGTATACCCAAGCATGCATAAAATGGTTGTTGATGCCATTGATGCTGCTGTTCCAATAAATAATCTTGCAAAGTATATGGAAGGTATCAAGAAAATACATGGAAAATACGGCGTTGAAATATCAACAATAGGTCACATAGGCGACGGAAACATGCACAACAGCATTTTGACTGAGGAGGCAGAAAAGCCTGAATGCTACGATGAGATTGTTGATGAAATATTCAACTTAGTCATAGAATGTGAAGGAGCAATCACTGGAGAACATGGTGTGGGCAAAGTGAGAAATGAAAGGTTGAAGCTGCAGTTCACTGAAAAGGAATTAAATCTCATGAAGGCAATAAAAAATGTTTTTGACCCCAACAACATTTTGAATCCCGGAACAGCTTTGTAATGTTTAAAAAAGCTGCAGCAGGGTATTAATAAAGTTGTTGCTTTATTACAGGAGGGGTTATGGATTATATAAAATCAAATGAAGAATTAAAAAATATGAAAGAAAAAAACAGCATGGTAATTGTTTATTTCGGAAGCGAAATGTGCGGAGTATGTGCATCATTGAAACCGAAAATTGAAGAGATGCTCGAAAAATATCCGAAAATAAAATCAGTGCAGGTAGATGTGGATATTTCCCCGGAAATGGCAGCTGCAAACAACATTTTTACTATTCCCGGTATTCTTTTTTTCATAGACAACAAGGAAACAATAAGGGAAGCACGTTTTATAAGTGTACCTGACATTGAAAGCAAAATTTCAAGATATTATCACATGTATTTTGAACAATAGCAAATAAAACAATTGCTGTATGGCATGGTATGACATTGATTCAATGTTGTAGGGGAGGGTCTCGTGCCCTCCCGTATGAGAGTCACGATAATATTAATGTTAATCGAAATTATGAAGTAAGATTAAGAGCCAAAAGGCTGTAAAGGATGATGACAGCGTCAGGGTTGTCTATAGTCCTAAGAGCCATAGGCTCTTTTTTTGCATTTTTTTGACAATCTAATTTTGTATAGTCAATATTTGCACGGGCAAAATAATACAATAAATTAATAATAGGAGGTAATTGTTTGAAGATTTACCGAGTGAATATGTCAAAACTTTCTTTCTCAATTGAAGATGTTCCTGAAAGATGGAATACTCTCGGAGGAAGAGGATTAACTTCAACCATAATTTCAGAAGAAGTGGACCCTGCCTGCAATCCATTTGGAAGTAAAAATAAATTGGTATTTGCTCCAGGTCTGTTTGCAGGAACAAAGGCTGCAAATTCAGGGCGTTTGTCAGTAGGAGCCAAAAGTCCCCTCACCGGAGGAATAAAAGAAAGCAATTCCGGCGGCACAGCAGCACAGCGTCTTGCGAAACTTGGAGTCAAAGCACTCATAATTGAAGGAATGCCCAAGGATGACAAATGGTACACAATTCATGTGCATAAAGATGGGGTGAATATAAAGGAAGAAACAGAATTGTTGGGAAAGGGAAATTATGAAGTGATTCATACCATTACATCCAGGTATGGAGAAAATACCGGTGTTATGACAATTGGCCAGGCAGGCGAATACAAGATGTCAACTGCCAACATTTCCGTCAAGGACCCAAAAGGTCACTTAAGGAGCGCCGGCAGGGGCGGACTTGGTGCAGTAATGGGTTCAAAGCACATAAAATTCATTTCCCTTGATGATAATGACGGTGAAGGAATTGAAATAAAGGACAAGAAAAAATTTGATGATGCTGCTAAAATTTTCAATCAGGGTCTTCTAAAGCATCCTGTAAGCGGTGAAGCCTTGCCTAAGTATGGCTCCAATGTTCTTATGAACATTTTAAATGAAGCAGGAGGTCTTCCCACAAAAAATTCAAGGATGGGAAGATTTGAAGGAGCAGAAAAAATCTGCGGAGAAACAATGCATGACACAATAGTTGAACGTCATGGGGACACAACCCACGGATGTCATGTGGGGTGCATAATACGCTGCTCTCAGACATACAACGACAAGGACGGCAGCTATCTTACTTCTGGATTTGAGTATGAAACAATCTGGGGATTTGGGGCAGGATGCATGGTCGATGATCTGGATATAATAGCCCACATTGACCATGAATGCGATGATGTAGGAATTGATACCATTGACACTGCAGGAACAATGATGGTTGCCATGGAAGCGGAATTGCTTAAGTGGGGTGACGGAGAAGGAATATTGAATTTAATAGAAAGTGAAATTAAATCAGGAACTCCGCTTGGAAGAATTCTTGGAAACGGCCCTGATTTTACAGGAAAGGCATATGGCGTGCTGAGGGTACCAACAGTAAAGGGCCAGACAATGCCTGCCTATGACCCTAGAGCTGTGAAAGGAATAGGAGTTACCTATGCTACGACACCAATGGGTGCAGACCATACAGCGGGATATTCGGTTGCAGCAAATATACTGAAGGTTGGAGGTTCTGTGGATCCTTTGAAAAAAGAAGGCCAGTCAGAACTTTCAAGAGACCTTCAAATTGCAACTGCATCAATTGATTCAACTGGTCTATGCTTATTTGTTTCATTTGCTGTACTTGATTTTGACGAAGTATTCATTTCCGTTCTCGACATGATAAATGCACAGTATGGAGTGGAGTGGACCAAGGATGACTGGAACAACATGGGCGAGTATGTTTTGACAATTGAAAAGGAATTTAACAGAAAAGCTGGATTCACAAAAAATGATGACAGACTGCCTGAATTCACAAGTGAAGCTATTCCTCCACACGATGCAGTGTGGGATATTTCAGATGAAGAACTTGACAAAGTTCTTCAGTTTTAGGAGGCCAGAATGGAAGTAAATGTTAAGTTGTTTGCCACTCTAAGAGATGGTCGTTTCAAGGAGGAAAAGGCAAATATAAATGAAAACACACAAGTTTCAGATGTCATATCGAAATACAACATTCCAAAAGAAGAAGTTAAAATATGCCTTGTAAACGGACGTGATGCTGATTTGAACCAGACTTTGAAAAATGGCGACACATTGTCTTTGTTTCCGCCGGTAGGAGGAGGTTGATGAAAGGAATACTAGCTCCAAGATATGAAAGAAATTACAAGACCATATCGGTTGAAGATCAAAACAAATTGGCTGATTCAACAATTGCCATAGTAGGCTGCGGCGGCCTTGGAGGAACCATGGCTGAAGAATTTGCCCGCCTTGGGGTCGGACATCTCATACTGGTTGACGGAGATACAATTGATGAAACAAACTTGAATCGTCAGCTGTTTTCAACTGAATATAACATTGGAGCAAAAAAAGTTGAAGCAGCAAGACAAAGGCTTCAAGCTGTGAATTCTTCCGTTGAACTTACGCTGATTGATGACTGGTTCAATCAGGATAATGCAGCAGATATTTTCAGCGGAGCAAATCTGGTATGCGACGCTCTTGATTCAATACAAAGGCGCATATATCTTGAAGAGTCCTGTCACAGGCTCAAAAAGCCTCTTGTTTATGCAGGAATAGCAGGGTGGTTTGGAATGCTTGGAGTGAGTCTTCCTGGTGATTACAGCGTTTTAAAAGTTTTTAAGGATGGCAGGGAAAATGACAGAGGCATGGAAAAAACGTGGGGCAATCCTGCATTTACTCCATGGGTTATGTCAAGTCTTGCAGCAGCAGAATCGGTCAAGATAATTGTTGGAAGAGAGCCTGCTTTAAGAAATTCGTGGCTGCAGGCAGATTTGCTGTACATGGAATTTGAAACATTTAAAATTTCAAAATAATGCAAATGTTGTAAAAACATTTTATATTAAAAAAGTTAAACAAGGGCATAATATTTTAGAAAGTTTAAAAAACTTATAAAACTTTTCAAATAATATTATCAAGGAGATAAATATGGAAGGCAAAGTTCAAAAAATGGATCAGCACAATCCTGGTATTAAATGTGTTGTAAACACATGTTATTATTACTCACAGGGAGATCACTGCAACGCTCAGAAAATTGAAGTTCAAAGCCGCAATGCTCATAGTACAAAAGAAACAGACTGTGCAACATTTGTTCCTAATAACCAAAGCATGTCATAAGTTATTTCTTAAAAAATTGTTCCTTAAGTTTAGGAACAATTTTTTAATTGTAAAACAGCTCGGTCCAGGTATATAATTATGTAAAATTATTTTTAAAGGAGAAATTATGTATTCAATGCCGTTATACAGGCCTCCAAGCGAAGCAAGGAGCCTTATCATACAAGTAACAGAAGGCTGCTCCCACAACAAGTGCAGATTTTGTTACATGTACAAATGCAAGCAATTCAGGCTGAAGTCAAAAGAAGAAATAAAGGAACATGTACAAGAGCTTAAGGCATATTATGGTGACGCTGAAAGGATTTTCCTGGCAGATGGTAATGTTCTGTGCCTTAAAACTGAAAAGATTCTTGAAATGTTAGATTACATAAAGAAGGAATTTCCAAACGTTAAAAGAATTAGCTCTTATTCTGGACCATTAGATTTATTGAGAAAAACTGAAGAAGAACTAATAGCCATCCATGAAGCCGGTCTTGAACTCTTGTACATGGGCGTTGAAAGCGGATCAGACAATGTATTGTCTCTTATGGAAAAAGGAGTAAATCAAACGGAGATGACTTTAGCCGGACAAAAGGCAATAAAAGCAGGATTTAAGCTATCATGCATGATTATTTCAGGTCTTGGAGGAAAAGAGCTGATGCATGAACATGCCGTTGAATCGGCAAAAGTTATATCTGCAATAAATCCGCATTATTTTTCACTTCTCCGCCTTGTTGTGGAAGAAGAATCCGAATTGGCCGATGACATAAGACAGGGAAATTTTCATCTGTTGACACCTCTTGAAGTGCTTGATGAAAACATAATAATGCTTGAAAACATGGAGCTTGAGGACTGCATATTCAGAGCAAACCACGTTTCAAACCATGTTAACCAGGCAGGAATACTCAACAAGGACAAGGAAGAGCTGGTTAAAAGACTAAAAAGACTCCGTGAAAGCGGTAATTTCATACCGCTTGAATATGATACACTGTAACATTTAATGAGTCTGATTTCCAGCTTAGGTTGATGATAACATCAGGGTTAATCAATAATTTGAGCTGGAATTTCCGGCTTTTATTGTGCTTAAATAGGAATTCTGTAAAATTTCGCCGGAATAATTACAATGAACTAAGAAATAATAATTCAGGGACTATTATGAAAAGGAGAAAAATATGAATAACCCAAAACCAGATGACAGAAGAGACAATGTTGACAGAATTCAAAACATGATAGACAACACAATAGTCAACTACAGAGAAACAAAAGATCTTATGAAAAAAGTTGACAACGAAAAAGAAAGACAGGATTTGGCTGATAAAAATATGAGAAGAGAACAATCTCTCAAAAATATGAAAGAAGAAATAAGGGATGAAGCAATAGACAAGAAAAACGGATATAAATAATCTCTTTCGGGCGGACACGAGGTCCGCCCCTATCATCCCCTACAATCATTTGTTTACAACATTGACGGGATTTCCTTCAATGAACTTTTGAATATTTTCTATAGTATAATCCATAAGTCTTTTTCTTGCTTCAATTGGAGCCCATGCAATATGTGGTGTTATAATTATGTTTTTAGCAGATAGAAGCGGATTGTCAGTTCTTATGGGTTCTGTTGAAACAACATCACATGCTGCGTAGGCAACCTTTCCGCTGTTAAGTGCATCTCTTAAATCTTCTTCCACAATAAGCGGTCCTCTTGAATCGTTTATTATAATGACACCATCCTTCATTTTGGCAATATTATTTTTGTTTATTATTCCACTTGTTGAAGGCGTCAAAGGGCAGTGTAGTACAACGACGTCTGAATTTTCCATGAGCTCATCAATATCAACATACCTGCATGTATCGCTTTCAAGAGCTGGGTTAGGATGACTAGCATTTGCAAGAACTTTCATTCCCATAGCCTGGGCGATTTGTCCGGTTTTCTGCCCAATTTTTCCATAGCCTATTATTCCCATTGTCTTTCCCTCAAGCTCGATGAGAGGATAGTTCCAGTATGTCCAGTCCTTGCATTCTGCCCAGTCTCCGTTTTTTACGGACCTTGAATGTTCCCCTATGTGGTGGCAGATTTCTAAAAGAAGTGCAATGGTAAACTGTCCAACAGAAGCAGTACCGTATGTGGGAATGTTTGAAACCACAATGTTTCTTTCCTTTGCGTAAGCTGTTTCAACTATGTTGTAACCAGTTGCAAGAACACTTATGAATTTAAGATTTTTGCATTGTTCCATATCTTTTTTTGAAATAGGTGATTTGTTTGTAAGAACTATGTCTGCATCTTTGATTCTTTCAACAGTGAGCTCAGCAGGAGTTCTGTCATAAATTTCAACATCGCCAAGATTTTTTAGTTTATCCCATGACAAGTCTCCGGGGTTTAAAGTATATCCATCTAAAATTACTATTTTCATATTATCTCCAGGTAATCTGCTGTGCAGTAGTATTGATATTTCATTAAGGAAATTTTATCAGATATTTATTCCATGTGCAATTGATTTTACAGGAAAGAATTATTTTGATTGACAAAATTTATATATAGGAATATAATTTTACCATGGAATAAATTAGCGAACTGATAAAGGCAAACCCGGTGAAAGCCGGGGACGCAAAGCCACGGGCCTTAAGGTACATACCAAGGCAGCCGGGTTACCAAAATTGTTAATACATATAAAAGTATTGGCTCTGTTTGGCGACCCATTCAGAGCTTTTTTTGTCCAAAAATTACCCTGTGGGAAAAAGGAGATCTAGATTAAATGAAAAGCATTAACAAAATTGCATTGATTTTGGCACTTCTAATGACATTAGTTTTTCCAACTGTAGCTTTTGGGGAAGATCTTGATGGTGAAACAAACAACACAACAGATGAAACTCAGGTAAGTTCTGAGGTTGATCAAGACGCAGATGTTGAAACTGATGAAGACATCGAAGATGAAGAAGAAGTAGTTGAAGAAGGAAACGGTAAGGGCAAGGGAAACAGCAAAGTATGGAAAGAGGCAAAAGCGGCTGTTGAAGCTGAAAAGGACGAAATTGAGGCACTAAAAGACGGAATCGAAGATGAACTCGAAGCACTTGATACAAGCCTTGAAGCAGCCGAAGCACTTGGGGACGAAGCAGCAATTGCAGAAATTAAGTTGCAGCTTGAAGCAAAAAAATTAGAAATGAACGAATATAAAGTTCAAATGAAGGTAAAAATACAAGAAATGCAGGAAATAGTGAGAAACAAATATACTCAAGAAGAGCTTGAGGCCTTAAAAGAAGTTTCTTTAAGATTTGACAGCATTGAGAATGTTGATGTCATTTCTGTAGAAAATGTTTTGTTCAAAAAAGGTAATGCTAAATTTGACACACCTCCTGTAATTAAAGAAGGAAGAACATTGATTCCTGTGAGAGCTGTATCAGAAGCCTTGGGAGCAAAAGTAGAGTATGATGACGTAGAAAAAATTGTCACCATAACAAAAGACGGAAAAGTAATTGTATTTTCTCTGGCTGAAGGAACAGTTACAGTAAATGAAGAAACAGTTGAAATAGACGTTCCGGCTGAAATAATGAACAACAGAACAATGGTTCCTCTAAGATTCATTGCTGAACAATTAGAACTTTCAGTTGTATGGGACCAGGAAACTCAAACAATCAATATTGATTAATACTCCTCCTCTTAAGGGCTGCTGCATAATGCAACAGTCCTTTGCTTTGTAAATTTTACTGACAGAATAAAAAAGGCACTACTAAATAAGCTGTGCCTTTTGGATTCATTAGTTCAGTTTAACTGGCTTCTCCGGGATTTTCTTTGCCAAAATTTTCAGACTGTGCAATAAGCATTCCTAAAAGCATCAAGGCACATCCTAAGTAACCTCTTGGAGACATCCTTTCAGCAAGAAGTACTATTCCTCCTATGGCTGCAAACACTGACTCCATGCTAAGAGCAATAGCTGCATGTGACGGTTTTGCATATTTTTGTCCCACTGCCTGCAAAGTGTACGCTACTCCTGCTGACATAATGCCGCCGTAAAGAATTGGCACAAGAGCACTTGAAATTCCTGCAGCATTGACATCTTCTGTTATAAATGCAGTAATCATGCTTAATACTGCACATGTGGCGAATTGAATGCTTGAAAGTTTTATGGCATCGACATTTTTAACAAATCTGTCAATCAGAAGTATGTGGCATGCCCAGAATACGGCTCCTATAATTTCTAAAAAATCTCCAAACTCAATTGTAAAGCTTTCATTGATGCTTAAAAAATAAAGTCCTATAGCTGCAGTTAAAGCACCAATCCATGTCTTCATGTGAGTTTTTTGCTTGAACAATATTCCTATTATTGGTACAAGGACTATGTAAAGGCTTGTTATGAATCCGGCCTTGCCGGCTGTGGTGTAAATGAGTCCTATTTGCTGCAAGGAAGCTGCAATGAACAATACACTTCCTGCTATTAACCCTGATTTCACCGTTGTTTTTAAGTCTGCTTCTTCCTTTTGTTGTTCTTTGTTTTTCCTGTTGAAAAAATATATTACAGGCAGCAAAGATATGCTTCCTAAGGCAAATCTCACACCATTGAATGTAAAGGCGCCGACGTGCTGCATTCCCACTCTTTGTGCAACAAATGCAAATCCCCATATTGCTGCTGTCAAGAGCAGTATAAATACTGATTTCACTTCTTTTGTCTTCATAAATATTCTCCCTGCTATATAATATAAAACAATTCTATATAAACATATTAACATGAAGAGGATTAAAATACCAGCCTATTTTAATATGAACGTGCTGCGGCAATTTCGGTTGTTCTTTAAATATGGTCGTGATATAATTACAAAAAAATGCAAAGGTGTGATAAAAATTAAGAAGATATTGGTTGTAAGCGAAGGAAGAAATACCGGTCTTAGAATACTTAATCAGCTTAACCAGCTTTTGGGAAAATATGTAAGGGTAGAAAACATGTTGATTTCTGAGATGAAATCCAAGAAGGCAGATGCTGATTTAATTTTATTTACAAGTGCACATTTTTTAATAAGAGCTTCAAGATATATAGACAGCAGTGTGCCCACCTTAGTTGCCAAAAGGGTTATTGATCACAAAAATATCAAAGAAATCATAAGCATTGAATATGATGAGGATGTTTTGTTCATAAACGACAGCTATGAATCAACAAAAGAAGCAATTGAACAGCTTTATGAACTTGGATTAGACCATGTAAGATACAATGCTTACTATCCAGGGTGTTCATCTTTTCCTCAACTGCAAACAGCAATAACTCCGGGAGAAGGTCAGCTAGCTCCTTACAAGCCTGATAAGCTTATTGACATAGGGTCAAGAATTCTAGATGTAGAGACTATTCATGAAATAACCAGAATTCTTGATGTGGACAAATTCTTAAAAGACAGCCTGGTTACAGACTACATAAGAGATATAGTTGAAATTTCAAGAGAGATTGATGAGAGCAGAAAAACAAGCAATGAATCTATGCAAATGCTCCAAATGATTGTAAACACACTTGACTATGGTGTGGCATTTGTTAACAGTAATGGCATAATCATGAGTATTAACTCTAAATTTGAGTATATACTCGGTCTTAAGAAAAAGTGCATATTGGAGAAAAACTTTCAGGACATTATAAGAACCCCAATAAATGAACTGAAGGATAACAGCACATTCCAGACTAAGATTGAAAACAAGGAAGTGTCCATTAATGTTCGTCAGGTGAATTTTTCTAAAAGATATGGCTTTGTAATTTCTGTCAAGATAAATAAAAGCTCAAATGAAACAGATATAAAAACAAGTTTTACTGCAAGTTCTTATGTCAAAAGAAATCTTCACAATTTTGATGATTATCTTACAATTAATAATAATGTAGTTAATATGATAAACAGAGCTAAAAAATTTTCCAAAAGCGACGGCACGGTTCTCATTACAGGGGAAAATGGAACTGGAAAGGAAATACTGGCGCAGGCCATACATATGAATTCTTACAGAAGCAGCAAATCTTTTGTTCCTATTAATATTGCAACTTTAACTTCAAACCTGGTTGAGGCTGAATTGTTCGGATATGAGGAAGGTACGTTCACTGGAGCTGTCAAAGGCGGTAAAATGGGAATTTTTGAAATTGCTGACGGAGGCACAATATTCATAGATGAAATTGGGGATGTTCCGGTCGATGTACAAGCAAAGCTTTTAAGAGTTCTTGAGGAAAAAAGAATTCGAAAAATTGGTTCTGCAGATGAACTGTCAGTTGATGTAAGAATAATTTCTGCAACAAACAAGAATCTTCTTGCTCTTATAAAAGAAAATAAATTCAGACTTGATTTGTTTTACAGGCTAAACATACTGCCTTTGGAAACAATACCTCTTCGCAAGCGAAAGGAAGATGTGGAGTTTCTTCTGAAATATTTTATTAATATTAACCTTGATGACAAGAAAATAAAGTCCCTCAATGAATTTTTTGCACAGGAAACAATTGAATTTTTAAATAAGTACCAATGGCCGGGCAACGTGAGGGAACTCATTAATCTTATAGAGTATCTTATGTTGATTTATGAGGGAGAAAAGATATCATTGAACCATCTTCACAGCTACATGCATGATGTGTCCGGAGAAAGACGTATTTTTTTGGATGAATTTGAAGATTGGGTGTTGAGGAAATTTTCAGAGAATAAAAATATGCCGGTTGGAAGGGCTAGAATTGCTGAAATTGCTATTGAGGAAGACATGGATATAAAAGAAGGAAAAATCAGAAGAATTATTTCTGATTTAAAAAATATGGGGCTTATTAATGATGATGGCAGCAAAGGGTCTAAAATAACAGAGCTTGGTGAAAAAACTCTAGCAGAAATTTACAAATAACTCGGTTAAAATTAACCGGCTTATGGTTTATAAAAACCTGAATGAAACATTGATGTGCTGC
This sequence comes from Sedimentibacter sp. B4, assembly GCF_000309315.1. Classification (NCBI taxonomy): domain Bacteria; kingdom Bacillati; phylum Bacillota; class Tissierellia; genus Sedimentibacter; species Sedimentibacter sp. B4. The sequence goes on along the minus strand of NZ_CANG01000036.1, from coordinate 25,592 downwards.
AGTGTGTAAATCAAGTTTTTTGTTAACACCTAAGAAGTCTTGATTATTAAACAAAAATAAAACACCTGATTTAATTTTGTAATTTGGCACAATAATTGCTTGTTACTAATGGAAATATAAAATTAAACAAGGAGTGTAAAATGGAAAATATTAAAAACAAAGTTAAGAAAAAACCTACATTCGCACAAGCTGTGACACCCATAGTGTTCATGATGGTGGCACTTGTTGTAGGAGTTGGTATTATGAAGATGAAAGCAGAGCCTATACTTATTCTTGTGGCATTTGTTGCGGGTTTTATTGCAATCAAGCTTGGTTATTCCTGGGATGAAATGCAAAAGGGAATCATAGAAAAAATTTCAATGTCAATGCCTGCAATATTAATATTGTGGAGCGTTGGAGCTCTTATAGGAGCATGGATGTTTTCCGGAGTAATACCTATGATTATTTATTACGGAGTTGAAATAATAAATCCTAAATTTCTTCTTGTAACAGCATTCCTTATAACAGCAGTGTTTTCAACAATAACCGGAACTTCATGGGGTTCTGCGGGAACAATAGGAGTTGCAATAATGGGTATTGCCGGAGGATTGGGAGTCTCTCTTCCAGCTACAGCAGGTGCTGTAGTTGCCGGTTCATATTTTGGTGATAAGCTTTCACCTCTGTCAGATACAACAAACCTTGCACCTTTGGCTGCAGGTGCAAATTTATACGATCATATAAGACACATGCTTTATACAACACTCCCTGCAACAGCTGTTGCGCTTGGGGTTTATTTTGTAGCCGGCCTTGGTGCATCAGGAACAGGCAGCCCTGCTGAAACTGTAGCTGCACTTCAGGGAACATTGGATCAGATGTTCCATTGGAATATATTCTTGTTAATCCCGGTAGCGCTTATAATAGTCGGTTCATTGCTCAAATGGCCTACAATACCTACAATGCTTGGAAGTGCATTGACAGCAGTTGTCATAGGTATTGTATCTCAGGGATTTACTCTTAAAAACGGATTTCTTGCTTTAATCAAAGGATTCAACGTTACAATGACAGGCTATGAAGGAGAAATATCAAAGGATATTCTGACGCTTCTGAACAGAGGAGGAGCAGAATCAATGGCAGGAACAACAATTTTGGTTTTCTGTGCGATGGGTTTTGCAGGAATTATGAGCGCCACAGGAATGCTTGATGTAGTTCTTGAATCAATTATGAAAAAAGTGAAGTCTACTTCCGGAATAATAGTATCAACAATAGCATCATGCTTTACAGTTGCTTTTGTAACAGGAAATTCATACTTGTCTATATTGCTTCCTGGACAATTGTTCAATTCAGTTTATCCAAAATACAACCTGCAGCCTAAAAATCTTTCCAGGACGTTGGAGGATTCAGGTACTGTATTGGTTCCTCTGATTCCGTGGTCAGCAGCAGGAGCTTATATGACTGCAACCCTTGGTGTTCAGACATTAGAATATCTTCCTTGGGCAGTGTTGAACTATACAGGTATAATTTTTGCAATAATACTTGCTTTTACAGGTTTTGGAATAGCATATATTGATCCAGCAAAGAAAAACAAATAACGGAGTTTACAATGATATTAATAAAAAATGTTGATGTATATTCACCTGAATACATCGGGACAAAAGATGTTCTTACAGCAAAGGGAAAAATTGTGTTGATTGATGATGAAATAAGCATCTTCAGCAAAAAAATATGTGTAATAGACGGAACGGGCAAAAAACTGGTGCCTGGGTTTATTGACTGTCATGTTCATATAACCGGCGGCGGAGGAGAAGGAAGTTTTAAAACCAGAGTTCCGGAAATTACATTGTCCAAGCTCATTGAGGGAGGAATTACAACTGTAGTTGGACTTCTTGGAACTGATTCCACAACAAGAAGTGTAGAAAACTTAATAGCTAAGGCAAAATCTTTAAAAGAAGAAGGCATAAGCGTCTATGCAGTTACAGGGTCATACGGATTTCCTTCTGAGACATTAACTGATTCTGTTAAAAAAGACATAGTGTATGTGGAGGAAATTCTTGGAGTTAAAATTGCTCTTTCAGACCACAGATCTGCAAGCATATCAAATCATGAACTTGCACGTCTTGCATCAGATGCAAGAGTGGCAGGCATGTTGTCAGGAAAACCAGGAATTGTAGTTGCACACATGGGAAACGGCAAAAAGGGACTTGGTTTGATAAACGAGGTTCTTGAGGAAACAGAAATTCCTGTAAAAACCATAAGGCCCACACATGTGAACAGGAGAAAAGAGCTGCTTAATGAAGCATTTGATTTTGCAAAAAAAGGCGGGATAATTGACCTTACATGCGGCATATCTGAAGAAACATCTCCTTCTTCTGCAATAATAGAAGCTGAGAAAAACAATGTGCCTCTTGAAAATATCACAATAAGTTCCGATGGTTACGGCAGCTGGTCAAGTTATGACAGTGTAGGGAACTTAAAAGACATAGGTGTTTCGTCAGTAAAAAGCCTTTTCGAAGAATTCAAATTCATGGTGAAAAATTTGAATTTTACTATAGAAAAAGCATTGATGTTTTACACATCCAATGTTTCAAAAGCACTGGAAAAGTATCCGCAGAAGGGTTTTATAAGTGAAAACTCCGATGCAGATTTGCTCCTGCTCGATAAAAATTTAGAAATAGATACGGTTATAGCAAATGGAAAAGTTATGCTAGCCGCAGGAAAAATTGAAATAAAAGGTACTTATGAATAAAAAGATACTGACACCTTATGGTCAGTTAGACTATTGACAAACCCTGACGCAGTCATCCTGAACGATAGTGAAGGATCCCATTTTTATTGAAAACATGAGATTCTTCGGGCTACGCCCTCAGAATGACAACGTCTAAAGTTACTTTGTCATTAACATGACTGACACCGTATGGTGTCAGTTTTTTGTTTTGAACAAGAATATCTTATTTAATAAGTTCGAGAATTCTTTACTTCATGCTTTTAATTGCTGTTGTAAGCTCATGAATTGATTCCGTAAGCTGTGTCAGCCTGGATTCTATGCGTACCAGCAAATATGCTGTGACTGCAATGGGGAATCCGAAATTGCCCAGTAAATTGATGAAATCTTCCATAAATTCACCTCCTGCACATTTGAATACTGAGCTTTGACAGTGCTTGTCTTTTTAGTGAGCGGACTTTGACGTATTTGATTCCAAGATTCATCGAAATAGATTGCATGGATTGTCCATAAAAGTAGTATAAATATATAATCTTCTGTTCTTCAGAAGAAAGATTCTGTATGCTTTTCATAAGATCATATTTTTCTTCTTGTTCTATTGCGCGTTCAATTGAGCTAAGTGATGAGGCAGTTTTATATTCATGAAGTGCTTCCTGCAAACTGAATATATTTGTTCTAAAACGCGATTTTCTGTGTTGATTTTTATAGAAGTACTCAAGTTTTGTCTTAATATAATGGAGGTAATGGACATTTTTTTTGCTGTCAAAGGTTTTAAGCGACATGAGAATCAGAATATACCCTTCCTGAGCCATATCTTCAGCTTCTGTATCCCACACATCCCAATATTTATATATATTTTTATAAATAAGAGGACGGAGTCTTTTTAGAAGAATTTCCTGAAAATTCTTGTCCCCTTTTAGAGCTTGCTGAATAATATGATTAATATCAATATCCATAAATTTCAGCTCCTTTCTGATTTATAGCTTAATTATAAATGAATGTTTTATGGGTGTAAAAGTATGTAAGGGGCTTAAATGGATGGTGAAATGATATGTTTTCTTGAAATGTACAATGTGAAAATTTCAATGAAAATCAAGTCAGAAGGAAATGTTTTTTATGGAAAATCAAATGAAATTCAACGAAATTGAAGCAATGCTTCCCGTATATGTGAAGGATATAGGTAACTGTACGGAAATTGTCACAGCTGATGGTTCTTATGTAAAAAGTGCCGCAATCGAAACATGTATAAAAAATCTGGCGGATTATTACAATATAAGCTTGTATCACAACCGTGTTAATTACGGCGAAGAACTTGGCATAACCAACAAGGTGCCAATTGTCATAAACGAGAATCTTGTGTTCATATACATCAACATCCGTGAACCCATGTTCAAACATGATGCTGCTTACGGATTTGTTGATCTGAATGCAATAAAGCAGGTGTTTCAAAAAGAAGACAGTGCTGCAATACTCATGAAATCAGGCAGAATAATTCAAACAAGACAAAGCGTTAAAACAATGAAAAGAAACATTCTTAACGCCAGACTTGCAAAGGAAATATACAGGGAAAAACACAAAATGAATTAAGAATGAAGAGTTAAGAATTAAGAATTAAGAATTACAGGAAGGATTTTTGCTTTGCAAAAATCCTTTGTTTATTTATCAGTGCATAAAATCAAATTTTTCATAAAAATAAAATTGTAATCATATAATCTATTATAATGATACAGGGGGGATTTTATGGACGAGAAAACTACACAAAGCTTGATGCTTGAAAATAAAGAATTGCTAAATGTTACAGGAGTTGATGGCGTTGATAACTTCAATGACGAAACTGTTGTTCTCATAACAACAAAGGGAAAGCTTACAATTAAGGGGCAGAAATTAAACATAAGCAAGCTTAATGTGGAAGAAGGAAAGCTTGTTGTAAAGGGAGTCATCAATTCGCTTATTTATTCCGATTATGAAGGACAGAAAGAAAAAACAAGTTTGGTTAAGAGGCTGTTTAAGTAGGTTCTTATGGATTTCTTACCATACACTCAAGAATACATGCTTGTTGTGGCCATTATGGGTGGAATGCTTCTCGGCTTCATATGGGACATATACAGGCTTGTCAGGCATTATGTTAAAATGGGTGCAGTGGGAACTGCACTTGGTGACCTGCTGTATTGGATTGTAAGCATTTATATAAGCGTGGAACTCATTTTTTATGTAAGCTACGGAAATGTGAGAATGTTCATTTTGCTTGGATTTGTTCTCGGCGCACTGTTGTATTTTTACGGAATAAGCAATTATATATTGAAAGCTTTTATTTTTGTTGTGGATCTTTTTATAAAAATAATAAGAAGAGTTTCCTTATTCATGATAAGACCAATTAGGATTCTTGCAGGAAAAATTAAAGTTCTTTTGACACCTCTTATGGTCAAGTGGCAAAAAACGTGCATTAATGCAAAAAAAAGGTATAAATTTTACAAATTCAAAGCAAAAAAGATTTCCAAAAACAGAAAACTGATGTATAATAAAAAGAAGCAAAGCAAACGAAATCAAAAGCTAAAAAACAAAAGAAGAAAGGAGCATGCAATTGAACGAAGATCAAAAAATAATAGAACTAAAGAAAAAAATAAACCATGACGACTTCAGAAGACAAGAACGTGAAATCAAAGAACAAAAAAGACAGCAAAAGTTTGCTGCTCCGGTAAAAAGAAAAAGGAAGCTCAATGTGGTGAATTTCTTGTTTACTGTGTTTTTGATGTATTTTGCATATACTGCATTCTCTCAATATCAGATGCTAAGTGACCTCAACAAGGAAATTGATCAGAAAATGCTGGTTAAGGCTGAAGTTGAAAAGAAAGTTAATGAGCTTAAAGATGATGTTGCCAAGATGAGCAATGAGGAAGCTTTGCTTGAACTGGTTGAAAAAATAGCAAGAGATCAATATAAAATGGTTAAGCCCAATGAAACAATTTACATAGATAAAAACAAAAATGACAACAAGCTAATACGAGGAATCGGCTTTGAAAAAGATTTGCAGGATTAATAATTTAAAACATTGCATATTTTGACAGTATTTTACAATCAGCTTCTGCTACTATATTAGTAACAATGCGAGAGGTGGAAGAAATGATTGGAAAAGCTGATGATAAAAAATTCAATTTAAGTTTGTTGGAAAATATAATTAGCAATGAAATTAAACACATCAGGAAAAATTGGTTTTTGTTTTTGGTGTGTTTTTTTGCTGCAAGACAAAATATTATTGATGAAATATTCCCGTTTTCTGTTGTTGCCTTAAGCGTGTATTCCTACGTGAAGGGCAGCTCAATTGTGATGCTTGGGACAACCATAGCCGCTATTTTATCAGTTAGGTTTGATTATACCTATATTATAATGCTTACAGCTATTTATGCATATTTTTATGGATTCAGAAATGAAGAAAAAAAGTCCATTGTTCTTGCATCTTCTTATTCTGCTTCTGTTCTGTTTGTGTCAAAGACAACAATTCTTGCAGCAGAAGGATTCAATTGGAATGGTCTCATGCTTAATGCTTTTGAAACACTGTTTGTTTTCAGTGCAATTATTCTGACAAATGAATTTATCAGAGTTGCAGGAAAAATAAAAACAGGTTCGTTCAATACAAATTTTCACAGAAAAAGAACAAAAAAATTAAACACCACTATTGCTGACAGTGAGAAAAAGGATACAGGAAACATAGTGTATCTCCATAGGGCGAGGGAGGAAGCAGCTTCAGCTTTAGAAGCGCAAGACAAATCAAGTGCTAATTTATATTCCGGTACAAGAAAACATATTGATATTTTTTCGGAAAAAGCTAAAACAAAAATAAAAGAGCAGCTCTTGTGGCAATCCATAAGTGTCAAATATTTTGAAGTGATTTCTTCAAACAAAAATACAATTGCACTAAGCATCACTGTCAAAACTGAAAAATCCTCTGATGAGGCAGAAGCTGCAGTAGAACTCATAGTTAGAAACGTGTGCGGTGTGAAGTTAAAATGCACCGAAAGGGTTTTAGCATCACCTAATTACTATGTGCTGAAGTTTAAAAATATAAGGAGAATAAAAATAAGAACATACAGCGCTTCTGCTACAAAGGAAGGAAGCAGTGTATCAGGTGACAGCTTTGCCTATGCAGGAAGGCTAGACAAATATTACACAGTTCTTTGCGACGGAATAGGGTCTGGTCATGAAGCTTTCGTGGAGAGCAACGGAGCCGTTGATTTATTGTCTAAATTTTTATACACGGATTTTTCGGAGGAGCAAATTTTAAGAACACTAAATTCAATTTTAATGTTTAAGCTAACAGATGAAAGGTTTGTAACATTCGACCTTAATATAATTGATTATGGAACTAAGGAAATAAGGCTTTACAAGGCTGGTGCTGCTCCAACTTACATTGTAAGCAAAAATTCTGTGGACAGAATATCAGGCAAGAGCCTTCCAATGGGTATACTGGACAATTTTGAATACAGTTCCTTTAAGAGGGAAGTAAGAGTAGGAGATATAATTGTCATGGTTACAGATGGCATAACAGATTCCATAGGAATGGATGAAAAGAAAAATCTGGACAAATACCTGGAACTCATTGCCGGAAAGGATCCTCAAACAATTGCAAATTCCATATTAAGTTATGCCCTAAGAGGACAGGATTCTGTATTCGACGATATGACGGTTCTGGTTACAAAAATAGGGTAGTACAATAAAAACAAAGAATGAAAGTGATGTTGCACCAATTGACAAAGCTATTTCAACAATGTAGGGGAGGACCTTGTGTCCTCCCGTGCTTGCGGGTACGACTATACCTGCAATGGTAAAAAATGCTTGCCAAAAGTCTGGTGAAAGCAATGCTTTCATTCTTTTGATTTAAATTTAAATTTCAGGGTATATTGATAAATAAGCAATATTTATTTTTTTACAAAAATATTTTTAATTTCTTTATTTTATGGTATAATTTATCCTATGCAAATAAAAGAGGAATAATATGTATAATTTGGTTAAAGAAAATATAATCCAAAAACAGCTTATCAAAGCCGGGGACAATGTTCTTATCGGTTTGTCCGGCGGTCCGGATTCAGTTTTTTTATTTCATAACTTAAGAAAATTAAAGGAAAGCTTAAGTTTTAATTTGTATGCTTCACATATAAACCATATGTACAGGGGCAAGGATGCACAGCATGATGAAGATTTTGTTCGTTCTCTTTGTGAAGACTATGGTGTAAGGTTATTTGTAAAAAGAAAAAATGCGACGGATTATGCCAAGGAGCTTAAAGTTACTGAAGAGGAAGCTGGAAGAATTCTCAGGTACAACTTTTTCAGAGAAAACTTAAGTGAAGTTGGCGGAGGCATAATAGCTGTTGCCCACAATCTCAATGATCAGGCTGAAACAGTGCTGCAGAGAATTTTAAGAGGTACAGGAATTGACGGCCTGTGCGCCATGTCCTTTGTGAAGGACGACTTAATAAGACCAATGCTTAATGTTCAAAGATCTGAAATAGAAAAATACCTTCGCGATAATAATTTTGAATTCTGTATTGACATTACAAATACTCAGGCAATTTATGGCAGAAACAAAATCAGGCTAAATTTAATTCCATATCTTGAGGAAAATTTTAATCCCAATATTCAAAATTCTTTGTACAGACTGTCAGAAACAATGGAAAGAGACAAAAAAATCATAGACAAATATGTTGAGATTAAATTTTGTGAAGCCTTGATTGATGCAGGCAAAAACAAAATTGTTTTAAATTTGCAGAAATTAAAGGACATGGATGAAGGCGAAGCAGGAAGAGTCATAAGAAAATCCATCGAGCAGCTCAAGGGCAACACTATAAATGTTGAAATGAAACATATAGATTATGCCATAGATTTCATCAAAACAGGGTCCACAGGCAAAAAAATTAATTTGTCCGAGGGCTTTACAATTGAAATCAGCTATGATAATTTTATAGTCAATAAAATTGTTGAAAATATTCCAGAGTTTAAATATACAATAGAGCTTGAAAAACCCCTGTTTATCAAAGAAACAGGCAAGACAGTGCTTTGCAGTGTAAAAGATACTTCCGAAGTTGACATAAGGGAAAGTCATAGCATTAACCTGGATTTTGATAATATAAAAGGAAATCTCACTGTCAGAAACAGAAGGACAGGGGATACAATTGTTCCGTGCGGAAACACGTGGAACAAGAAAATCAAGGATATTTTTATGGATTTAAAAATTCCTGCAGAAGAAAGAGACAGTAAACTGATAATTGCAGATGATGAAAATATATTATGGCTTGAGGACTTCAGAATCCACAACGGTTATAAAGTGTCATCTTCAACAAAAAAAATATTAAACATTACCATAGGGAGGAGCACTAATGAATAAGGATATTAAGAAAATACTAATTGCGGAGGATGAACTTCAGGCTAAGGTTAAAGAACTTGGAGCGAAAATCACAGAAGATTACCAGGGTAAGGATTTACTTTTGGTTTGCGTTTTAAAGGGAGCTGTACTATTTGTAAGTGATTTGATGAAAAGAATAGATTTGCCTCTTGAAATTGATTTTATGGCAATTTCAAGTTATGGTTCAAACACACAATCTTCAGGAGTTGTAAGAATTTTAAAAGATTTAAATCAGTCTATTGAAGGAAGAAACGTACTTATAGTTGAAGACATAATAGATTCAGGATTGACATTGTCCTATCTTGCTGAAAATTTAAAAGCCAGAGGTCCTGAGTCAGTTGAAATATGCACAATACTTGACAAGCCAGACAGAAGAACAACAAATCTTGATATAAAATATACTGGATTCCAGGTTCCTGATGAGTTTGTTGTGGGATATGGATTGGATTATGCTGAAAAATACAGAAATCTTCCATATATAGCAGTATTGAAAGAAGAAGTTTACACAAAATAAACTGTTACTAAAATTTACAACTTTTACTAAATTAATTGTAAAGTAAAAACATATGTGATACAATTTTATCATCAGATAGTCTTAAGACAAATAGGAGGCTTTAATTGAAAGGATTTATGAGAAGCATCGCAATGTATATACTTATCTTTGTTGTAATAATAATGCTGGTGCAAAGCATGGTTGAACCGGCAGCAGAAGAACAAAGCATAAGCTACAGCGAGCTTATAATTCAAATACAAAATGACAATATAAAATCACTTTCCTACACTGAAAGCGAAGTAAACGGGGTATTCAAGGATGACTCTAAATTTACTTCTTATGTTCCAACTGTGTTCTTGTTTTCTTCAAGTTTTTATGACAAGTACCTTGCTGAAAAGGTTGAAGCAGGCGAAATAACAATTGAAGGTGAGCCAGTACCGGCAACACCTCTGTGGGTTCAGGCACTTCCAACCATAGGAATGCTTGTTCTTCTGGGAGTTTTGTGGTATGTGTTCATGAAACAATCACAGGGCGGCGGAACAGGCAAGGCCATGTCCTTTGGCAAGAGCAGAGCCAAGATGGTCAAGGAAGATGATCCAAACAAAAAAATTACTTTTGCCGATGTTGCAGGTTTGGATGAAGAAAAGGAAGAACTCAGCGAAATAGTTGACTTTCTTAAAAATCCGGCTAAATTTGTGAGACTTGGAGCTCGTATACCAAAAGGAGTTCTTTTGGTGGGACCTCCTGGAACTGGAAAGACTTATCTTTCAAAATCCGTGTCGGGAGAAGCAGGAGTTCCGTTTTTCAGCATAAGCGGTTCCGACTTCGTTGAAATGTTTGTAGGCGTGGGTGCTTCAAGAGTCAGAGATTTATTTGACCAGGCAAAGAAAAATGCTCCGTGCATTATATTCATAGATGAAATTGATGCTGTGGGAAGAAGAAGAGGCGCTGGCCTTGGGGGCGGTAATGATGAAAGAGAACAGACATTGAACCAGCTTTTGGTTGAAATGGATGGTTTCTCAGGCAATGAAGGAATAATCATCATAGCAGCAACAAACAGACCTGATATTCTTGACCCGGCACTCATGAGACCGGGCAGATTTGACAGACAGGTTCACGTTGGTCTTCCGGACGTTAAGGCTAGAGAACAAATACTTAAAGTACATGTCAGAAAAAAACCATTGTCAGACGATGTTGATTTGGAAGTTGTGGCAAAGAGAACTCCGGGATTCACTCCGGCAGATCTGGAAAATGCAATGAATGAAGCTGCTCTTTTGACTGCAAGACACAACAAGACTCTCATAACAATGGATATTATAGAAGAAGCAATAACAAAAGTAATTGCAGGACCAGAAAAGAGAAGCAAAGTAATAAACGAAAACGAGAAAAAGCTCACTGCATATCATGAAGCGGGCCATGCAGTTGTTGCAAGACTTTCTTCAAACAAAGATCCTGTTCACATGATAACTATAATACCAAGAGGCGGTGCAGGAGGATTTACAATGTACCTTCCTGAGGAAGACCGTTCCTATGCTTCTAAAATGGAAATGGAAGAAAACATAGTGAGACTTCTTGGAGGAAGAGTTGCAGAAAAACTTGTACTTGATGATATTTCAACAGGAGCTTCAAACGATATTGAAAGGGCAACTAAAATTGCAAGAGCCATGGTTACTACCTACGGCATGAGTGACGAGCTTGGACCTATGGCATACGGAACTAATGACGACGAAGTTTTCCTTGGAAGAGATTTCAATAAAATCAGAAACTATTCAGAAGAAGTTGCTGCAAAGATAGACAAGGAAATGAGAAGAATTATTGACAATGCATATCACAAAACAGAAACACTGTTAAGCGAAAACATGGAAAAGCTTGAGCGTGTTGCGCAGGCTCTTCTCGAAAAGGAAACTATAACAGGAAAAGAATTTGAGATGCTTTTTGAAGAAGCATAAATCAATTACGTAGGGGAGGACCTCGTGTCCTCCCGCTTAAGAATGAATAAGGGATGGCTCAGCCATCCCTTATTTTTTTTATTTTTATAGATGTAGATTAAGATTTAAACTACATCATTTTTTATATTTTTCAGCTTTTTCCAAAGTGTTGTTCTGCTTATGTTAAGTTCTTGACTTACCATAGCTCTATTGCCGCTGTATTTATCCATATACCAGCTGATAATTTCCTGCTCCATGGAATTAAGAGATCCGGCACTTAATTTTAAAACATTTTCACTTTCATCTCTTACTTCATGGGAACAATGATGTTTTGAAGAAAGTTTTATTTCACTTTTTTTAATATCCTCAGAAGTAAGCACATGGCTGTTTGAAAGTATTACAATTCGCATTAAATAATTCATAAGCTCGCGGACATTCCCCTTCCAGTCATGGCATTGAAATGCAGAAATGAAATCATTGCTGCAGGATACAATATTTTTGCTGTACTGAGCATTGTAAAAGGTTAAATAATGATGGATCAGCAAAGGAATGTCTTCAATTCGCTGTCTTAATGGAGGTATTGAAATATTAAGAACATTAAGCCTGTAGTACAAATCGTGTCTGAATGTACCCTTATCTACTGCATCAAGTAAATCGGCATTTGTGGCTGCAATAATTCTAATGTTTATAGGTATCATTTTTGTACCGCCTATCCTTAGAACCTGTCTTTCCTGCAGAACTCTTAAAAGCTGAACTTGAATGTTAAGGGGAAGCAGTCCAAGCTCATCAAGAAATAAGGTTCCGTTGTGAGCCAGTTCAAAATATCCTGGCTTACCTCCAACCTTAGCGCCTGTAAACGCTCCTTCCTCATAACCGAAAAGTTCACTTTCAATTAAATTCTGTGAAAGTGCTGCACAATTTATTGCAACAAAGGGCTGGCCATGCCTATTTGATGCATTGTGAATGCTTTGTGCGAACATTTCTTTTCCGGTTCCGCTCTCTCCTATTATGAGTATGGTGCTGTCAGTTTGAGCATAACTTATTGCCTTGTCAATACATTCCTTCATTTTTGATGAAATTGTTGTATCTTCTAAGTCCCGAAAAGTTGCATTTGCATTCATGCCTTTTTTAATGTTTTGTCTTCTGACATTATGATCCAAGTACGATATATATGAACTTTTCTGAAAACTGATTACAGTACCTATGTAAAATTCTTTAGCAAATATTGGTGTTGATCTCATGAGTATTTTGTTTCCTGAAAATTCAATTTCTTTTCCTGTCTCATGATTTTTGCTGTTAATAATTTCAATAAAGTCATAATTTTTAATGAAATTACTAACCGTCTGCCCTATTATATCTTGATCTGAGTTTATATTGAGAAGTTTTTTTCCAATGTTGTTTATGAGTGTTACTACGTTGTGTTCATCCAGATACAATACACCATCCGGCATTTCATTTATGAATGTCCTTAGTTGGTTTTCGTGTCTGTATTGTCTTTCTTCTGCATATCTGATGAGCAGTGCCCTAGATAATATTTCCTTCATGGAGTAATTGCTGGTGCTATACATAACAAAAGGAATTCCAAGTTTGCTGCATATGTTTTGAATATGGCCATACCCGCATATAACAACCTGCTTTTTATCTGAATACGCTTGATAGACGCATTGCTCAATATCATAAATATTGTTGTAATGATATTCGGTTAAATCTATGTCAAGTATATCCTTCAGATTTGAAAAATCCTCGGTAAAGAAATTATCATAATGAATAAATGCAATATTTTTAGATATTTTCATAGCCTCAACAATGGAAGTTATTATGTCAAAAGGAGTTGCCTGAGCTTCCAAAACCGGTATATCTGTGCTTTTTTTAATCATTTTTGCTGTTATACCTCTGCTGATGATTACAGAAATATTATATTTCATGGAAAGGCTGTTAACCTGTTCAACAGCTTCATCGAAAGCCTCTTCTATCAATATGTAATCGTCAAATGCAATTTCATTAGTTGTGTTTCTAACCATTTCGGTGAAATTATTGTTAGGTGAAGTAATAATAAATTTCGGTATCAATTACTGGACTCCTTCTACACGTTTATTTTATTAACGCACGTTCACTATTTAAACATTATAAATTTAAATAGTGAACATATGCTGAAAGAATATAACAGAAATACATAAAATTCAGTACATACAGATTGGCATAAAAATTGCTTATATTATTTTATACATACATTATATATTTTTTGTGAAATTATGTAAATACCAAAGAATTTGTGTTGATTATTAAAGATGACTTTCGGCCAGATTTTTAGTCCAAACATTATACTTAGCTAATGGAGGTTAGTATGGATACAGATAATTACGAGAATTTAAGTGAAGTTACAAAACTTACTCAAGAACTAATAAGGATACCCAGCCACAAATATGTAGAAAACAGGGAATCCAATGTGGCAGAGTACATTTACAATTATTGCAGTGAAAATGGACTTGATGTGGAGTTTCAGAATGTTGAAGGAAAAAGAAGAAACGTAATAGCAAGGCTTAGAGGAAGCGGTACCGGAAAAAACTTGATTTTTAACGGACATACAGATACTGTTCCTCCATATGAAATGACTGTGGAACCTTTTGGGGCAGATATATCAGATGGATATATTCTTGGAAGAGGAGCCAATGACATGAAGGGTGCATTGGCATGCATGATTACTTCAATGCTTAACATTAAAAATAAAGGCAAGATATTGGGAGGAGACATAATTCTTACTGCTGTTGTGGGAGAGGAAGAAGAAAGCGGTGGTACTGAGTTTGTAGTGAAAAGCGGTATAAAAGCTGACGGTGCCATAGTGGGAGAACCTTCAAACTATGGTTATGCTTTAGGACATAGAGGACTTGAATGGCTTGAAATAAGAATTGAAGGGAAAGTTGCCCACGGAGGAAATCCAGAGCTAGGTATTAATGCAATTTCCAAGGCTGCAAAGTTAATTAGAAAAATTGAAGATGAACTTATGCCGAAATTAAAACAAAGGCAGAATGAATGGATGGGACCATCGGTAATGAACTTCGGACTTATAAAAGGAGGAACACAGCCCAGTTCTGTTGCAGACAGCTGTATTATTCAAATAGACAGAAGATATCTTCCGGATGAAAATGTTGAAAGTGTAATAAAGGAATATCAGGACATTATTGACTTGCTCAAAAAGGAAGATCCTGAATTCAAGGCAGAAATAATAAGAATGGAATCAAACATGATGGAAGAATTTGATCATGCACCGCTCATAGCCCAGCCTGATTCTCATATAGCATTAACGGTATACAATGTTTTAAAAGAATTTAACGGCTGTGAACCTAACATAGAAAAAAGAAGAGGATGGACAGATGCTGGCGTACTTTCAACCTATGGTAAAATTCCGACAGTTGTAACAGGTCCCGGAGATCTGAAATATTCACATGGAAAAGATGAAAAGATACCTGTGAAAGACCTTGAAAATTATGTTGAAATATATACACGGATTGCAGAGGAGTTTTGTCAGTAATTAAAAATATTACTTAAAAGGAGAAGCAATGCTTGATTTAAAAATAGTTAACGGTAAAATAATCGATGTTGAAAACAGGAAAATAATAGAAGGTGATTTGGGTATAAAAGACGGAGCCATAATCCATATGGGTCATGTAACGGAACAGTCAAGAAAAGTCATAGATGCTGAAGGTCATTATGTTTCACCTGGTTTTATAGATATACACATGCATGAAGAAGATTTTACTCTTACTAAAAAGCAAGAATATGATATTTCTGCAACAATGCTGAATATGGGCGTTACAACATGTGTTGCAGGAAATTGTGGAAACAATAGACAAAGCATTGAAATGCTCAGTGAATTTATTGAAGAAAAGGGAAATCCGGTAAACTATATGTCGTATATAGGCCACAACTATTTAAGGAATCAGGTTGGAAGCACAGATATTTATAAAAGATCAACAGCGAAGCAGATTAAAAAAATGCAGTCAATCACAGCAGAAGCAATAGATTTCGGGGCTGTGGGAGTATCTTACGGATTGGAATATTGTCCGGGAATTGATTTAGAAGAGGCAATAGAAATTACTGAACACATAATAGGAAGAAATGATCTCCTGCTTTCGGCCCACTATAGAAAAGATGCTGTGAACGCACTTGATTCTATAAATGAAATGGCAGAGATTGCCAAGGAGACAAAAATTCCTTTTCAAATTTCCCACCTGTCAAGCTGCAGTGCTTTTGGCAATATGACAGAAGCACTGAAACTTATAGAGAACATAAAATTAAACGGTATAGATTTGTCTGTTGATGCATACCCTTATGCCGCATTTAGTACTTTTATTGGTTCGGCCGTATTTGACGAAGGATGCTTTGAGTCATGGAACAAGAGTTATGATTCGATTATGCTCACTGAAGAGCCGTTTAAAGGAGTGTACTGCAACAGAGAAATATTTGAAAAGGCCAGGAAAGAATATCCCCAAATGCTTGCTGTAGCAAATGTAATGAATGAGGATGAAATAGTTGAAGCGTTAAATCACCCAATGGTTATGATAGCAAGTGACGGTATTTACAGAAATCATTCCGGACACCCCAGAGGAGCAGGGACATTTCCCAGGGTAATAGGCCATTATGTCAGAGAAAAAAAGTCAATGGAGTTTTTTGATGCAATTAACAAAATGACATTGATGCCTGCTAAAAGATTGAAATTAAAAAGAAAAGGCTTGCTCAAGGAAGGATTTGATGCTGACATTGCAATATTTGATTTCGCCAGGATAATTGACAAGGCCACTTTTCAGGATCCTCAACTTAGGCCGGAAGGGATTAAATATGTAATTTTAGGAGGTAAAATTGCAATAAATAATGGAAAGGTTATAAACAATACGCTTGGAAGATTCTATAAGCGTGGTGAAGCTTAAGTTAAAATTTTTCTGTATTAATGATTAATAAACAATAGTTTATTGATTTTTAATAAAAAAACTGAGGAGGCTTTTATGGAAAAAGATGTAAAGAAGAAAAAATTTAAAGTTCCGCACACTTATGTAATCTTGTTTTTGATGATTATCATAGTTGCAATTCTTACTTATGTAATACCTGCGGGACAGTATCAAAAAGTTGAGTCAGCAACAGGAAGAATGGTTGTTGATCCGGAATCGTATGCTCAAGTTGAGTCAACACCGGCGAAAATTTTTGATGTGTTGAAAGCATTTCCGAAAGGACTTGGAGCAGCTCAAAGCATAGTTTTCTTTATTTTTATTGTTGGTGGTTCCTTTAATGTAGTAAATAAGACTGGAGCAATTGAAGCAGGAATAAGCAAGGTAGCGTTGAGTCTTAAAGGAAAAGAAAAGCTTCTCATCCCTATTATTGTAGTATTGTTTTCTTTGGGAGGAGCCACAATAGGTATGGCAGAAGAAGCAATTGTGTTTGTACCAATTGGAATTGCTCTTGCCAGAGCTTTAGGTTATGACGCCATTGTAGGAATGTCCATAGTGGCGCTTGGTGCAGCAGCAGGCTTTACTTCAGGTTTCATGAATCCGTTTACTGTAGGGGTAGCGCAGAGTATTGCTGAACTTCCTATGTTTTCAGGTATCGGTCTTCGACTTGTGATTTGGGTTTGTACAGTAGCTCTTATAATAGCCTACATATACAGATATGCAAACAAAGTGAAAGCAGATCCTACAAAAAGTTTGGTTTATGAGCTTGAACTGGAAGAAAAAGATCATGCAATTGACTTGAACAATGTTATGCAAATGACTGGAAGACACACGGCAGTTCTGTCAATATTCGCCATAGGTATGGGTATATTGATATTCGGAGTTTTTAAATACGGATGGTATATCACAGAAATTGCTGCAATTTTCCTATCCATAGGAATTATAGGAGGTCTTGCAGGTGGTATGAATTTTGACGATATCGCAAAGAATTTTATTACAGGAGCAAGAGATATGACAACAGGAGCTTTGGTTGTTGGTCTTGCAAGAGGATTGCTTGTAATAATGGAAGGCAGCATGATTATCGATACAATTGTGTTTAGTATGGCAAGTGTGGTTTCAGCACTTCCTAAGACTGTAAGTGCTGTTGGTATGCTATTGGTTCAGTCTATACTGAATTTCTTCATTCCATCAGGTTCCGGACAGGCAGCAACAACAATGCCTATTATGTCGCCGCTTTCTGAGGTAATAGGTTTAACCAGACAATCAGCGGTTCTTGCATATCAGTTTGGCGATGGCATATCAAACTCAATAATTCCAACTTCAGGAGTATTGCTTGCAAACCTGTCTGTTGCAAAAATCAAGTATGAAACATGGGTTAAGTACGTGGCTCCTCTTATAGGCCTTTGGACATTGATGGCTGCAGTATTCATGGTTATTTCTGTTTTAATCAATTACGGACCATTCTAACACATAATGTTTAAGCTCCTCTCACGGGGAGCTTTTATACAGATATTAGAGCAAAAAGGAGAGTCAGAAGTCAAATGGAAAGAGTAAGATGTAAAAAATTAATAGACAAAGTTATGAGTGCTGATGAAGCAGCAATGTTTAATAAAAAATAACAGCATCGTAGGTACATCAGGATTCACTCCGGCAGGATATCCAAAAGCATTGCCTGCTGCTCTTGCAAGAAGGGTTGAGAATGGAGAGAATATTCAGATAGATTTAATCACCGGAGCCTCCGTAGGACCTGAGCTGGATGGTATTCTTGCACAAAAAGGAATTATAAGAAGAAGATATCCATACCAGACAAATCCGGATATAAGAAATTCCATTAACAGCGGAAAAATTAAATATAATGATATTCATTTAAGCCACTCGGCACAATACATAAAATATGGGTTTTTGGGACAGATAGACACAGCTATAATAGAGGCTGTTGCAATCACTGAAGATGGAGGTATAGTTCCAAGCACTTCTGTAGGCAATTCAAATGTAATTGTTGAATGTGCACATAAAGTCATTGTTGAGATAAATACTTGGCAGCCCCAAGAACTTGAAGGAATGCATGACATATATTCAACTTCGAATCCACCGCTTAGAAAGTCAATTCCAATTAAAAGTGTAAGTGACAGAATAGGTACACCGTACATTCCCTGTAATCCGGACAAAATTGTTGCAATAGTTTTTTCTGATATAACGGACAAAACAAATAAAGTTGCTGAAATAGACCATAATTCAAAATTGATGGCTGAGAATTTAATTTCTTTTTTAAAGGCTGAAGTTAATAAAGGCAGACTTCCTAAGGATTTGCTTCCTTTACAATCTGGAGTAGGCAGTGTTGCCAATGCAGTATTGGGAGGCCTGTGCAGTTCTGAATTTTCAAACTTATACTTTTACTCTGAGGTGCTGCAGGATTCTGCATTGGATCTCATGGATTGCGGAAAGCTGATAAGTGCTTCTGCAACATCTTTAACAATATCACCTGAACGTTTGGATGATTTTTATAGAAATATTTCTAATTACAAGGATAAAATTATCCTGAGACCGCAGGAAATAAGCAACAACCCGGAAATTATAAGAAAACTGGGTGTTATATCAATAAATACTGCTATAGAAGCAGATATATACGGAAATGTAAATTCAACTCATATAATGGGAAGCAAAATAGTGAATGGAATAGGCGGATCTGGAGATTTTGCGCGCAATGCTTATATTTCTGTGTTTACAACACAATCAATAGCACTTAACGGCAAGGTTTCTTCAATTGTACCAATGGTTTCACATGTTGATCATACTGAGCATGATGTTATGGTATTGGTTACGGAAAATGGTGTTGCAGACTTAAGAGGATTGTCTCCAAAAGAAAGAGCAGAACTGATAATTGAAAATTGTGCCCATGAAGATTATAAAAAAATGCTTTGGGATTATTATATAAGTGCTAAAAATAAAACAAATGGCAGCCAAACTCCCCACATACTGCGGGAAGCTTTGTCATGGCATGAAAGATATCTTGAAACAGGGTCTATGAAATAAAAACATATAGAAATGAAAGCATTGTTGTAAAAAGTATTTATATTTGATACAGTTAAATTATCAAATTAATACGAGGTGCATTATGGACGACAATGAAAAGAAAGTTTATGAAGTTCTTGAAAAACTTCATATTGATTACGAAAAGCACGACCATCCGGCAGTATTCACATGCCGTGAGGCCGACATTTACACAAGCGGGTTAAAGGGAGTTCACACAAAAAATTTATTCTTAAGGAATAGAAAAGGTAACAGCCATTACCTGGTGGTCATGTGCGAGGATAAGGTACTTGATGTAAAGAGCTTCGGAGAAATTATTTCAGAAAAAAACATAAGTTTTGCTTCACCTGAAAGAATGATGAAGTATTTGAAATTAACCCCGGGCTCTGTATCGATTTTTGGAATAATAAACGATACAGAACATTCAGTCATGGTTTATGTGGACGAAGACATAATGAAAGAAGAATTTATCAATTCGCATCCAAACGTGAATACATCAACTTTGGTAATCAAAGTATCGGACATGATGAGGTTTTTGGAGGAAAGCGGAAATCGATACCAAACGATTTCCTTGAAAATAGCCCAAAAACCATGACAGACAATAAAAATTATTTTTATTTTAAGTAGCCTTAAAAAAGTCTCAAGAAAATTGAAAAAACATAATCCTGCTTGATATTTCAACCTTAAGAAGCATTTAAGACACAATGTTAAACACGATTTTGCAACTTTTACTGCAAGTTTGAAATTCTTGGAGTCATTTTTGGTTAACATCTTGCAAAAATAAGCTTTTTAGATTATATTTATTGAGAAATATATTGTTAAACAAACAAGTGGAGGTATGCATGTTAAATAATGAAGAGCTTTCAAAAATAAAAACAGCCAGAGAAAATTGGGAAGAAAAAGTATTAAATAAAACGCTGGAGAAATCTCCGGAAAGCAAAGAAGAATTCAGAAGTGTCTCAGGAGCAACTGTAGAAAGACTGTACACTCCGGAAGATGTTGCAGAAATAGATTATGTGGAAGAAATCGGTTACCCTGGACAGTATCCTTTTACAAGAGGCTGCCAGCCAACAATGTACAGAGGAAAGAACTGGACCATGAGAATGTATGCTGGTTTTGCCACTGCAGAAGAATCAAATGAAAGATATAAATATCTCGTAAGCCAGGGTTCAACAGGACTGTCTGTTGCATTTGACCTGCCTACTCAGATTGGATATGATTCAGACCATTCACTGGCACAGGGAGAAGTTGGTAAAGTTGGTGTTGCCATAGACTCTCTTAAGGACATGGAAATACTTTTTGATGGAATTCCTTTGGACAAAGTAAGCACATCAATGACAATAAACGCACCTGCAGCAGTTCTTTTGGCAATGTACATAGCTGTTGGGGAAAAGCAGGGGGTTTCTGCGGACAAACTTAGAGGAACAATTCAAAACGACATTCTTAAAGAATACATAGCAAGGGGAACTTATATATTCCCTACTGAGCCTTCCATGAGACTCATAACAAACATTTTTGAATATTGCTCAAAGGAAGTTCCTAAATGGAATACTATAAGCATTTCAGGCTACCACATAAGAGAAGCAGGCTCAACTGCAGCGCAGGAAGTAGGATTCACACTTGCTGACGGAATTGCATATGTTGAAGCAGCCATAAAAGCAGGCCTTGATGTGGACACATTTGCACCAAGACTTTCATTCTTCTTCAACTCTCATAACGACTTGTTTGAAGAGGTTGCCAAATTCAGAGCAGCAAGAAGATTGTGGGCAAAAATAATGAAGGAAAGATTCCATGCAAAAAGCGAAAAATCAATGATGCTCAAGTTCCACACACAGACAGCAGGATGCACGTTAACAGCACAGCAGCCTGACAACAACATCATTCGTGTTGCCATGCAGGCATTGGCAGCAGTACTTGGAGGAACTCAGTCTCTTCACACAAATTCAAGAGATGAGGCACTTGCTCTTCCTACGACAGATTCCGTAACTATAGCTCTAAGAACTCAGCAGATAATTGCCAGCGAAACAGGAGTTACAAACACAATAGATCCTCTTGCAGGTTCATACTTTGTTGAAGCGAAGACAAAGGAAATTGAAGACAAGGCAATGGAATATATTTCAAAAATAGACGATCTTGGTGGAGCAGCAAGAGCAATTGATCTTGGATACATCCAAAAGGAAATTTCTGATTCAGCATACAAATATCAGATGGAAATAGAATCTCTTGACAGAATAGTTGTAGGCGTGAACAAATACCAGGTTAAGGAAGAATCTCCAAAGGGACTGTTGAGAGTTGATCCAATTGTAGGGGAAATGCAGACAAAGAAAATCCAGGACGTGAAATCAGCTAGAAATAATGATGCAGTTAAATCAAGACTGGAAGCTTTGAGAACAGCTTGTCAGGGAACTGAAAATGTGATGCCTTTTATTCTTGATGCAGTCAAGGAATATGCAACATTAGGAGAAATATGCCAGGTAATGAGAGATGTGTTCGGAGAATATGAGCAGGCAGTGCTGCTTTAATTAGGAGGATGAAATGAGCAAAATTATTAGAGTATTAGTAGCCAAACCGGGTCTTGACGGTCATGACAGAGGAGCAAAGGTAATTGCCAGGGCACTTCGAGATGCAGGAATGGAAGTTATATATACAGGACTTAGACAGACACCTGAACAGATAGTTGCAGCAGCAATTCAGGAAGATGTTGACGTAGTTGGAATGAGCCTTTTATCAGGAGCACACAATTACTTGTTCCCGAGAGTTGTTGAACTTCTTAAAGAACAGGGAGCTGACGATATACTTGTTATAGGCGGAGGAGTAATCCCTGATGATGACATACCAGGTCTTAAGGAAGCAGGAATTGCAGAAATATTTACTCCTGGAACAACAACTACAGAAATGATTGAATTCATCAAAAATAATATAAAAGACAATTAAATGATTTTTGGGAGTCCTTATGGAATGGATTAAGAAAATGCTTGAGGGGGACAAAAGAGCATGCGCCAAGCTTATTACAGCAGCAGAAAACAACCCTGATGAAGCAGAAAAGATAATAAGAGAAATACACACTCACACAGGCCATGCTCATGTAATAGGCATTACAGGACCTCCTGGAGCGGGAAAGAGCACTCTGACAGACAAAGTTGTGAAATCTCTTGTAGACGAAGGAAAAAGAGTAGGTATAATAGCAGTGGACCCAACAAGCCCTTATTCTGGAGGGTCGATTCTTGGAGACAGAATAAGAATGCAGGACTTGGCCCTAAATCCCAATGTATTTATAAGAAGCATGGGAACAAGGGGATACCTTGGAGGACTTTCAAAATACACTAAAAATGCATTGAAAATTCTTGACGCCGCCGGATATGACTACATAATTATTGAAACCGTGGGAGTGGGCCAGTCTGAAGTAGACATTGTAAAGATTGCAGACACCATTTTAATGGTTATGGTTCCGGGGCTTGGTGATGACATTCAGTCAATCAAAGCAGGAATAATGGAAATAGGCGACATTTTCGTCATTAACAAAAGTGATTTGTTCGGAGCAGACCGCACGGCAACTGAAGTGAACATGATGCTTGATTTAACCATGGACATGGAAAGAAGACCTCCGGTTGTGAAAGTTGTTGCTGTTAAAAATGAAGGAATCGACAATTTGATTCGAGAAATAAAAAGTCATATCCAGTACCTGGAAGAAAGCGGCCAACTGGAAAAAAGGCGAAAAAACAACATGAAGCTTGAAGTTGTGGAGCTTATTGAAACGGAGCTTAGAAAAATTGTAATTTCCCACACAGACAAGGATAACAAGCTTGATGGAAGAGTTGCACAAGTATACAGCAAGGAAAAAAATATTTACGAAGTAAGAGACGAGTTCTTAAAGGCAATTAGAAAAGACAATTAAGAATTAAGAGTTAAGAATTAAGAATTAAAGAAGGAATTCGGGCTCTGCCCGAATTCCAACAATAATTTTTCACTCTTCATTCTTAATTCTTCATTAAAAAAGCGGAGGGTTTTATGGTTAGAAAAGTGGATCACATAGGAGTGGCGGTAAAAAATTTAGATGAAGCATTAAGTTTTTACGAGAATATACTGGGATTGAAAGCAGCAGGCAAAGAAGTTGTTGAAGAACAAAAGGTGACAGTTGCATTTCTTCCTGTAGGAGATTCAGAAGTAGAACTTTTGGAATCAACACAAGAAGACGGCCCTATTGCAAAATTTATAGAAAAAAACGGCGAAGGTGTTCAGCACATAGCATACAAAGTTGACAACATTGAAGAAGCAATTGCTGAAATGAAGGAAAAAGGAATAAGAATGATTGATGAAAAACCACGTTATGGCGCAGGAGGAGCAAGAATAGCATTTTGCCACCCAAAGAGCACATTCGGGGTTTTAATAGAGCTTACTGAAAGAAATTAGTCTATATTTCATGACATCATGAATCGAGGTGAAAGCATGATTAACTTAAGTCCATTTGCATCAATAGGAATTGTATTGGCAATATCATGGATATTTATCAGCTTTATAAAAAAAGAACTTAAGTATTAATACAGGGTATTTAAAGGAGACAAAATGGAGTCTGTTTATTTCGTTTTGAAGGTATATTTATTGGGCTTTGCTGCTTCTATATTTATAGCCTTTGTAATCAAATTGATATTGCTTGTTATAAGGCAGTTTGGAAAAAAACATGCATAATTTAATTAATGACGTGAAAAATTACTATGAATTTATTAAATCTTTTTCAAGGGGTAGGAACTTTATTTTATCAGGAACCCAAAATTGCCATAGCAAGAATTGTTCTGATTCTTCTGGGCATGCTGATGGTGTACCTTGGTAAAAGAAAAATACTTGAACCCCTCATCATGATTCCCATGGGATTTGGCATGCTGGCTGTCAATGCAGGAGTATTGTTTCTTTCAGCAAGTCAGACAGGAACATTGTTCATGGACCCTCTTGTAACTGATACAGACAGCCTCATGAACATAATGCAGATTGACTGGCTTCAGCCTATTTATACTTTTGCATTCAGCAATGGTCTTGTTGCATGTTTTGTGTTCATGGGAATAGGTGTTATCACAGATGTTGAATGCGTATTGAAGTATCCATTCACAGGAATGCTCATTGCAATGTTTGCAGAGCTTGGATCAATTGCAACTTTTCCTATTGCCCATGCCATGGGACTTACATATGGAGAGGCTGCAGCCGTATCTCTTATAGGAGGCGCTGACGGTCCAATGGTTTTATTTGCTTCACTTTTTCTTGCAAAGGATTTGTTTGTTCCAATCACAATTGTTGCTTATCTTTACTTAAGTCTTACTTACGGAGGCTATCCTTTCCTTGTCAGACTCATGGTGCCTAAGGATATAAGGGCAACGGTAGTAAAGACTGCAGCAAAAAAAGTATAACTTCCGGAGAAAAACTTGCATTTGATGTGGTTGGATGTGCGGTGCTGTGCCTGCTTTTTCCATCAGCTGCTCCCTTGTTTGTCAGCTTTTTCCTGGGCAATGCCATACGTGAGTCGGGAATTGAAAGATATACCAAATTAATAGAAGATGTGTTCCTTTATGGAGCGACGTTTCTTTTGGGATTGATGCTTGGAGTTCTTTGTGAAGCAAGCACCATATTAAATCCTAAAATACTCATACTTCTGTTCCTTGGAATTGTAGCTCTGCTTTTATCAGGCATCGGAGGAATAATCGGCGGATATGTCATTTATTTCATAAGCAACAGAAATTTCAATCCTGTTATAGGTATAGCTGGAGTATCTTGTGTTCCAACAACAGCCAAGGTTGCACAGAAAGAAGTGTTTAGAGTGAACCGTTACAGCTACATTCTTGAATATGCTATGAGTGCAAGTATATGCGGAGTAATAACAACTGCAATACTTACAGGAATTTATGTCACATTGGTACCTCTCATGTAGATATCAGTATGAATATAAATATCAGAGCAATAATACATACGATACTTTTGAAATTTAATTTAAAAACACATGGCAGTACTCATAAATTATTAATATTCAAGATGACCTGCAAACGTTATTTTGAACTTCAAAGTAATAATAAATCAAGCGGAGGTATAAATGCCAAAAGATAAATTGATGGAGCTCAGGGAGTTG